>JAAUSO010000245.1 GCA_012033205.1 Richelia sp. SL_2_1
ATATAAACAGCTACTGGGAGTTAATCATCCCGACACTACACAAAGCTTGAACAATTTAGCTTTTCTCTACCATTCCCAAGGAAGGTACGATGAAGCAGAACCCCTTTACATCCAAGCTTTGGAGATTTTAGAACGGGTTTTGGGTGCAAATCATCCCAATACGGTGACTATTTGGAGAAACCTGGAATATTTACGCGCACAGATGCCTTTACAGTGAGGGATAATTCTTAGTTGCGGAGATTGAAAAGGTACTTATCTAAATCCGGATATCCACTGACAAACCGAAAAATTTAAGTAAACTATATATTTAATTGTCTAAAATAAAACAAAAACTTCTGAGAGATGGCAAACCCTGAAGAGATAAACAGCATTCTCAACCGTATCGCAGTTGGCGAATATACTGATGCGGACATTGCAGTTTTACGCGAGGTGCTTTCTTCTGGAAATAACCAAGTAACTCTGCAACTTGGCAAATATAACGTCAACATCGGAGATGGTAAAGATATACACATAGGCAATCGCATTTTTTATCAATGGAATGAACAAGCAATCCAAGCTTTAATTAAAGCCATTGAAAAAGTAAATTGGCGATGTATAGCTAATTTAACCGAGAAAGATTATACTCAAGTCGAAAACCAATCTACCGGAATTGGCATAGTAGATAAATTAGCCAAAAATTAACTAATTTTTCCCAGCAGTCTGTGATGCGCTATGGATTAAAGTTAGCTTTTAGTCCAAATCCTATTCAAGAATATTTTATTAGCGGTGGCAATCAAATTATCAAACGTTGGCAGATAAATACGTGGGAAAAACTTCAAGAAATATCTGTTCCATTTTCGGCTACAGATACTTTTGATTTATGGTTTACTTCTGTAGCAATTAGTCCAGATGGTCAACTAATTGCTGCTTGTAAAGCTTATCAAATATATATTTGGAATTTAGGCGAAGTAAAGACTCTTCATACATTTGGTAAAACTGTTTTTAGTAATTTCCTTGATGCATCTGGTTTTGACTTAGTTGCTTTTAGTCCAGATAGCAAACTATTAGTAGCCAATGATAATCAAAATATTAAATTGTGGGATGTAGAAACAGGAAGAGAAATTACCAAACTTTCAGGACATTCAGATAAAGTAACTTGTGTGGCTTTTCATCCTAGTAATAGAAAAATCCTGGCGAGTTGTAGTTACGATAAAACTATCAAAATATGGAATTTGGATAGCAAAATATGTTTAGAAACACTTTCAGCACATCGAGACGCAGTTTACACCCTTGCATTTAGCCCAGATGGAGAAATAATTGCTAGTGGAAGTAATGATAATACTATCAAACTGTGGAATTTTGATGGAGGAAAAATACTTAAAACCCTTCAACAACATTCGGATGCAGTAACTTGTCTTGTATTTAATCCAGACGGTAAAACTTTAATGAGCGGAGGTAACGATGGAAAAATTATAGAATGGAAAATTAACGATAAAGAATCACAAACCTTTCCCGAACAACATCGTCGAGGAGTCACATCTATTGCAATTAGTCGAGATGGTGAAACATTAATTAGTGGGGGAAGAGATCAAACAATTAAAGTTTGGAGACGGTAGCGAGAAAAAGGATTATCAATTGCCGAACCAGTGACTTTATGCGATTATGTAGAGGCTTTGTAAAATTAATTGCTTGTCTAAAGGAATACTCAAAAACTCCGGTAGATGCCAAACCCCAGCAACCCAAATGAAATAATTCAACGTATCCTCAACGGAAATCAAACCGATGATGATGTTGAAGCTTTGCGTCAGTGGTTAAATAGTGGTGGTATTCAAAATCTTCAAGTAGGAAAATACAACATCAATATTGGAAAGGGAGATAACATTCATATTGGTGATAAAACTTACCAGGGAATTGATGCCGAAGCAATTCGAGAAGTTGCCCGTGCTGTAATTAATGGTTCTAACGCAACACAAATCCGCGAAGTTGTTCGTTCTATACTCAAGGAAGAGTTTCCCGACTTATCCCAAGCAGAAAATTCTCAAAGTCTTTCGCGAAAAACCATTTTAGTATTAGCCTCCAGCCCTACAAATGAAGCGAGATTACGTTTAGATAAAGAATTGCGGGAAATTGATGAGGGTTTGCGAAGATCGCAGCATAGAGAAAAATTTACTTTACAGCCAAAATTCGCTGTTCGTCCCGATGATTTACGTCGTGCTTTGTTAGATTTTAACCCCCAAATTGTTCACTTTTGCGGTCATGGTTCGGGTGAGAATGGCTTAATTTTAGAAAATGATGCAGGTTTAGCGCAACTTGTGCCCACCCAAGCTTTAGCAAACTTATTCAAACGATTTGCAACGCGAGGACTTGAGTGTGTGGTTCTAAACGCTTGCTATTCGGAAGTTCAAGCCAACGCGATCGCCGAACATATTGATTATGTAGTCGGGATGAATAGCGCTATTGGAGATGATGCAGCGATTAAATTTGCAGTTGGTTTTTATGATGAACTAGGGGCTGGTTGGTCGTTTGAAGATGCTTATAGTGGTGGCTGCGATGCCATTGCATTACAAGGAATCCCAGAAGAAAATACCCCAGTATTCAAAAATCTAAAAAAAAAAGTCCAATTAACGGCAATAAATCCGGTTGATGACTTGGTGCAACAAGTGCGTACTCGTCTCCACAACAGCATCCAAAGTTTACACGGCACAATGCCATTATGGGGAATCGATAATTGGGTACCTTTGGGAGATTTATTTGTAGATGTCAATATTTTAAAAGAAACTAGCAGTAATAGTAGGTCGGAACTGGATGATTTGTGGCAGGATTTTACTAAAGGTAATTCTAACTACCGCAGCTTAGATCGGATTGGTTTGGGTAATCAACAGCAGCGCGTTTCTGGGTTGGCTGTGCTGGAAGGAGATACCAACTTGATGGTAGTAGGTAAACCGGGTTCGGGGAAAACCACATATCTGCAAAGAATTGTAACAGAATGCAATAATGGAAAATTGCAAGCACAGCGAATACCCGTATTAATCAAGCTGCGGGAATTCGTAGATGACGGACAAAGGTGTAGATATAATTTAGAGCAATTTTTGGGTCAACTTTGGCGGTTGAGTAGTAAAGATACCGAGTTAGTGCTAAGTCAAGGTAGAGCTTTGGTATTGCTGGATGGGTTGGATGAAGTAACAGGAGAAGCGGGAAAGCAAATTACTAAGGAAATCAAGCGGTTTGCGCGTGTTTATCCCCAGGTGTTGGTGGTAGTGACTTGTCGGACGCAAAGCCAGGAATCACGATTTGAAAGGTTTGATTATGTGGAAGTGGCGGATTTTAACGAGGAGCAGGTGAGAGCATTTGCAAAACATTGGTTTGAGACAGTGTGTGGAAATGTGAGGGAGAAACAAGCACGGGAATTTTTGGAGCAATTGTTTCGGGAAGAAAATAAACCGATTCGAGAATTAGCGATTACACCGATATTGCTGAGTTTGACTTGTGCGGTGTTCCAGCAAACCGGGAAATTTTACTCGAAGCGTTCCAAGCTATATGAGGAGGGTTTGGAGTTATTGTTGGTACAGTGGGACAAATCACGGGAAGTCGAGCGGGATGAGGTTTATCGGGATTTGTCAGTAGAGCGGAAGTTGGAGTTCTTGAGTTATGTAGCGGTGAAAAAGTTCGAGCAAGAGCAGTATGTGCTGTTCGAGCAGGAGGAATTGGAGGGGTATATTGGAGAGTTTTTGGGGATTGAGCGTCGGGAAAGTCAGGGGGTTTTGCGGGCGATAGCGTCTCAGCATGGGTTGTTGATCGAGCGGTCATATAAGGTTTGGTCGTTTTCGCATTTGACGTTTCAAGAGTATTTGGTAGCGAAACAGCTTTGCGAGCGAGGCAATAAACTTTCGAGTAGTTTCTGGAAAAAATTAGAAAAACACTGGCAAGATAAATATTGGTATGAAATTTTTATTTTAATTTCCGGATTAATTGATGTTCAATATATTGGTAGGATTATTAGTTTCCTTCTTGGCATAGATGGAAGAAAAGTAGATTACTCAAATCTTTTTCTTGCGGCGGAATGTCTTGCACAAGTAAGAGATTACTCAACTATTTTAGAAATCTCTGATGATTTATTTAATCGTCTGAAGTTTCTGATTCAATATATTGACCTACAAACGAGTTTAACCTTTGAAGATTTTCAACTGTTTTTTAAAATTTATAGTAGTGCTTTCGCAGCTATTTCAAAAACATGGAAAGACCAAAACACATTATCTTGGCTCAAATTTTGTATTCAATCAGAAGAAAATTTTAGAGATGGCTATATGGGTGGTTATTTTGCAATAAAGGAATTAGTTAGATGGTGGAAAGATAACCCTGATACTTTACTTCTTGTTAAGCAATACGCTAAAAAGCATATATCCAATTCGCAGAATTTGCAAGAAGCAGCTGTGCAAGAATTATCCGATTATTGGAAAGATGATCCCGAAACCTTAGATATATTAAAAGAATGTGCAAAGAATAGTGAAAATTATCGCGTCAGATGGACTGCAATCAAAGGCTTGTCTACTATTTTGAAAGATCAGCCTGCTATGTTTGAGTTTATGCATGATATTACTTTAACCGATTCTTTTCAACGCGAGCATCATTCGCAAAGAAATCCACGGATAGCAGCTTTAGAAGTGATGCTTGAACAATTTCCCTACCATATACAAATTCTTGAAATTTTACAAACTCTTATTCAGCAAGATTCTGATGAACAGTTACGAGAATTGGCTCATCGTGAATTAACGAATCGAATTAGCTTCTCTCATTGAGAATTGAGTTTTAATTAATAGTTTGACATACTATAGCAATCCTAAATTAATTATGAAAATTATATATCCCTTTCTTCTTTCTTCCCTCTGTTTCCTTAATTTTTTAGCAATTTATTTCTCAATATGTAATTTTTCATGAATCAAAATTGAATGCTATATGTACTAAATAACAGTTGCTTTGTCTATATACAAACCTTATTAAGGCTTTTCGTGCATACAATATCCAACTGTTTCACCGTATAGATTGGAAACTTTTGGAATAGGATATCTCCTCATTTCACCGAAATTATTTTTGTGTATTTCGTTATCATTACGAAGAATATCAGCTACAATTTTTTCTTCTAATCTATTTCTTTCTTTTTTAGGTAAGTCGATATTTTTTAGATTGCTCATGACCTCTTCTATAAAATTAAACCGTCTCTAGGAGAAGGTTCGCTAGGAATACTACCTAAAAGACTAATAATTGAATCTCTTGTTGTTCTCGGTTTGTGATTTTGGTAATTACATAAGTAACAATAACGCTTATTATTTTGCTTATTTAACTTCCATTTCAAGTATAAATTACTCATAAAATTACTCCAGTTAATATTTATTAGTTTTTTAGCTTGTCATCACTCTTCATATTATATTTTTCTATTTCAGTGATTGGCAGTAATAATGTATTCTCAATCTCCTTACAAATGGCAGTGCTAATACTTGTGTTTTTTAAACAATTTACTAGCAGTATGTTTCCTTGATAATATTGCTCTAGTTTTACAGTCTGTTCTTTTGTAAATTTCCAAATGTGACCAATATTACATTGTATTATCATTGTAGCTCTTAATTGTGATGTTACTAGTTCTCCGAAATTCTGCCACCATAGTTTCCAGACCTCACTATCTGCTTCTGAATCTCTGAAGTTATTTTGTATGATAGGTTGCAAGCAATTCAATTCCTCCTCTAATTCAGGATGATATTTAAGGATGCCTTGGATAGTTGCTTGTAAAGCCCAGGTGATTTGGTAATGACCACTACTAGCATAGTTAGCCATCAATAATGAGTATCTAAGCGTTGAGTCTAGGGTTAGTACTGGCTCTTTCGCAAAAACTTCATCCAAAGAACCACTCTTTTGAGAAGAGTCTATAGTTTGAGAAAGAGTACTAGCAAGATGTCCAATAGTAACCCAATCAAGAGGGAAACCTGAGTATATGGCACGAATAGCCGCTGGTTTGTAAGCAACTTCTACAGACTTTGCTTTGAGATATACCCAATTTAAAAATTGCTGTAACTTCGCACACGATCTGACTAACTCATCAGTTTGTTTTTTCATTAACAGCAGTAGTGCATCTGGGTGGGTTGCCATCTCTATAGATAATATAAATATCTCATCCCAAATATCTTTCCCTATATGCTTCGCGAGAGTAGCATAATCAGCGCGATCGCAAAAATCTTTAGCTGCAAAATACTCCTGAAAAGTCGGATGAAAAAACGCATACACCCCTTTTCTGGGATTCTCCCCATCCACACCCACCTTATTCAACCATCCCAACCGCAACGCTAACCCAAACAAAGAATCTGCATCATCCGGTTCCTCCAAATACTCGCACACAAATTCCTGTCGTAACCGAAACCGCGTTTCTTCCTTATCAATTGCTTCCCGTGCTAATTCTCCTAAAGCTGCGTTTAACCGCTTGCGTTGTTCCCCCGTCGTCGCAAACTGTCCCTTCTTCCACTCGTAAAAATCTGCTACAAACTGCTCGTACAAACCTGCTTTCGTTTCCGGTAATTTTCCTTCACCCAAGTACCAGTTGAAACACAGCAGCGTCAACCGCAACGGGTTTTTCACCAAATCCCGAATTCGCTCCTTCCCCGATTCAGCTAATGCCGCACACAACCTTTGCCCAGTCTGAATTTCCGCCGATGAGAGCGAGGTAAACCAATTGCCGATAAACTGCTCCACCTGTTGGGGATAGGAAAACTCCAGTGTGCGATAATTGTCGAAGGAATCGAGAGCATTGCTACCACCATCCCAAAGGTTTAACCGACACGAAAGCACAATCCGCGCTTGTTGGAGCAAAGTTCCCGTGCGAAGTTGGCGATTAATTTCTGCTAAGGGGTTGCCCACTGTTGCTTGCATTTCATCAACGCCATCCAGCAACAGCCATACCAATCCCTGGTTAAACTGAGCCACAAAATCATTTTTAATTTGATTAGAAGCTTCGGCTTGTCCAACTTTCCTAACTACCCCTTGTAACCATACCTCAAACAAATATGCTTCCAGTTCCCATCCACGTAAATCAGCCAAAGATACCCAAATCACCATTGAATAAGGTATTTCTTCGGATACCCATCGAGCGATTTGCTGCAACAGCGTAGTTTTCCCCGCTCCCGGTTCGCCTATAATTGCAATCCGTTTTCCCTGGCTTTTGGGGCTTTGTCTTTGCTGGAGTACCCGCTCTAAAAATTGCTGATGCTCAAAGGTTTGGGTAATTTCGGTTTCCTGGTAAAGTTGCGAACCCTGCTCCGGTGCTATATCCTCTCGTCGTCGAGCTTGCTTTTTCCGCTCTACAAGTCCCAATGGTACGTATACCTGCTCGGTGCGATAGCTAATTCCCTCAACCGATGTCAGCGGGTTTGTGGTGAGTCGCAACTGTTCCGACAGCATGGTTTGACCAATATCGTGCCAGTTTATTTCTACTGACTGAGTGTTTTGGGAAAGTATTTCTCGCAAAATGGCGCGAATTGTCTCCGCGTCAGTTCCTTGATAAACTTTATCGCCAATATGAATATCCTTAGCATCGCCAATATTAACGTTGTACTTCCCCAACTGCACAACATTTTGACCGCAGCTGGCTGTAAGGGATTGGCGCAATAAATTAATTTCGTCCTCATCTGCACTGCCATTGAGGATATGCTCAAGTATTATCAGCAATTCCGATGAATCAATCATTAATCGCGCTTTCGTAGGTATTTGAAATTGGCGTATTGTTCAAAGCATTCAAACAATACTTAATAAGTATAGGAAATTTATCGAAAAGCTGACTAACTATTTCCTAAATTATATTTATATTCACCTGGTAGTAAATTCATTGCTAATAAAACCCAAAAAATTCTTATAGCTGATGGTATCTGTTATCAGCAGTTTTCGTTTTACGGCTCACGCCGATGAAGTTGTGAAGTCGATAAAATTAATGATTTGAAAAACATGAAGACTCCACAACAAATAATCAACGAGTTAAACCAATTTTATGGTTCAGCTACTCTCTATAAACATTGGCTCGGCTTGAAATATACAGAAGGGATACAATACCTAGCACAAGAAGCCAATTGTTACTGGTTATTGGATGCTATTGCTTCACATCAAACGAAGAATTTACTATCAGATCCAAAACTAAGAGAATTTCAAATCTGGCATTTACAAGTCAAAGACAATTCCGGTGTATTGATATGCGAATGGGACACCAATCAAGAAGTTTTACGCCAAGAAATTGAATATACAGATTTTCCATTGAGCCATATCAAGCTCTATTTGGTTGAAAAAGTCCTAATGCTGACAAACGAATACTAAATCGCGTCAAATATTCCATAGGAAAAAATCATGATTCAAGCAATTAATTCAGAACAGGTATTCGTCACAAACTTAGAAGACTTCATGACTAAAGCCGACAAATTTATCAAAACTTATTACTCAGGTGTCAGCGACGAAAATCATGTGAAA
>JAAUSO010000062.1 GCA_012033205.1 Richelia sp. SL_2_1
CCCCCCCATCCCCCTATTCCCCAATCTTCTTTAACTGCTCAACGATCGCAATTAATGCATTAGATACAGATTCACGTTCGTTGGGGTTGACAGCCATTGTGGGGAGTGGATTAGCCTCATCTGAGATTCCTAAAGCCAAAGCGACATCTTCAATTTCCCAAGCATCGACGCAATCCGTATGGGTGATGCCGATTGTCGTCGGAATTGATGCATGATGGTTCATGTAGTTGAGAATTTTCCGTGCATAACGAAATTGATCGGGACGATGTGCATCTACTAAAAGAATATAAGCATGGGCTTTTTCAATCAAAATATCCCACATAAAATCGAATCGGCTTTGTCCGGGAGTTCCGTATAAATGTAATGATTGATTAGACGCGATCGTTAATTTACCAAAGTCCAAAGCGACTGTAGTTTTTTCCTTAAATTCGGCTAACTCATCGGTTGCTCTTTTGTCGGTGTCAACAACATCAATTTCACTAATTGTCCGAATAAATGTAGTTTTTCCCGCTCCGACACCTCCTGTAACTACAATGCGAAGAATTTCTGATATCATTAACCTTTGCTCCTTAAATACCCAACAAGATTTTGCAGTAACGAACTGCTGACTTGGGGTGTTTGTGATTCTTGATGCTTTTTAGCAGCTCGCGAACCATATTTATTTACCCAAGTCAAATCCATATCATAATTGTATGAATGGGAATTTGATGTTATTTGAGGTACTTCTTCGATCAAACCTACAAGCATTAATCGAAAAGCCGCTTGCTGAATTTTGATAACTGGTTGATGAAGTTGAAGCGCAATATCTTTTATGGAAATATCACCGCTTGCAAATTCCCAAATTTGCCATTCAAAAGCATTCAAGCGCAGTTGTGGTTTACTTTGACTAATATTTCGTATCCCAGATTCTACATTTGGTAGTGCTGCTTCCAACACTTGCCAATTTTTCAATACTCTTAAAGCCATTAAAGTTACTTCTGTGGCTTTCAAACTTAATCCTGTCATCTCAGTCATCGGTAAACTGGCTTTACAATCGAGTTTAAATACACCTTTTTGAATTTCAAATAATTCACGAACTTGCTGTAATTGATTGGCAAATAATAAGTTTAATTGTTCTGCATTTAAAACTTCTTGAGTTTTTAACTGCAAACCAAAAGGTGTAGCTGTAGATGTATTACTATAAATAGTTTCTAAAATCTGCGGTTCTGTCCAATTTCTCTGGGCAATTTTACCAACTAAACCCCTACCATTTAAACGATGTGCTGCGGCTACTACACGTCCATTTCTAAACCAAATATAAAAATATTTAGCTTTAGATTCAGGAGAATGAATATCAGGTAAAGTACATACACTTAAACAACCAGATTTGCGTCCTTGCTCGATAAGTTGGAATAACTCAGCTAGGGAAAAATCTGTAAAAGAACTACTCAGAGTCATAAGTTTAAATATTTTCAATAATTTGTATTTTTTCTATTAAGACACACCCTAAATTACATTTACTTGCTATGTATTTTTTATGACTATTTAACTTCTATTTAGCTTGTTCTAATTGCGCTTAACTATCGCTTCAACAGTATAGTAATCGGTTTACAGCCCAAATTTCCGTAAAGAAAGTTCAATGTAATTTTACCTAAGAGAAAATCATACGTGTTAGTACGTAAGACACGGTTATGTCTTAGTATCAATAAATGTAGATATACAATGTATTCCTATTGACTTATACGTTGACAAATTCTCGAAGAAAAGCTGATTATTTTGCTGTAATCTGACCAAATAGCCTATAAACATTGATAATTTTATCTAGAAAATTCACGTAAGTTTTTTAATAATTATTGTTTATTTCATTACCTCTAGAAAAAGTCATGTTTATGTTGAGATTCTTTCTGCTAAAGTTAACTTTGATGAATAAATTGCAACATTACGTTTGATTGAATGAGCTATCAATCAAATAATAATTAATATTTCGTAATATAAACTAAAAAGACTTACTATGAAGCTGATTTGGACTTTGTGCTTGATTTTATTATTAGTTTTCTGTACCGATAACGGTAACGTTAAGGCTGGAGAGTTAAATCAACGATTACAAAATTTTCCGCAGTGGGAGAAATTAACTTTAGTAAAATCTGCGGTAGGAGACTTGATATATCCCGAATGGATCAAGGGGGAATGGTTAGTAAAAAGTACTATGCTCGATTTAGTTGCACCTTTAGCACCGGATATTGTCACACCAGGATTTGAAAGTAATCGTCAGTTTCTCGATCAACCAGTTAGTTTTCAAGTCAGATTTATAGATTCATTGCTCAATCAAAAAGCAGAAAATAAAAAAGTCATTGCCGATAGAGCATACAACAGTTTGAACTTAGCGCAAGCTGTTTTAGGTAATGATGTAGTTAAAGCAGTAAAATTAGATCCTAATTCTCCCAACCGTCAGATTACATTTTTGCGGGGAGAGCGTCAATTAGTTTCTATTGTCAAAAGTCGAGCTACAGAAACCACGGCAGACGGTAAATTTATTACCACAGAAGTATTTCAACAGTTATTTAAAGGCGGTTCACGTCCTTATCTCAATTCAGTAGAATCAACTACGGCATATGAAAGATTATCTTCACTATCTACATCAAATCCAGTAATTGAAGCAGATCAAGTTACTGCTATATATCTTTCACCTCAAGATCCAGATTACTTTAAAGCAGCTAATAAACCAGTAGCTTTATATAAATATAGGTTGGAATTTTTTCCCATAACTTCTAAGGGTAATGGGTAATGGGTAATTGGTAATTGGTAATTGGTAATTGGTAATTGGTAATTAAATCAGTGAAATCCTTTTTAATCCGTGATTAGAATGGGTAATTAAATCCGTGAAATCAGTGAAATCCTTTTTAATCCGTGGTCTAGAATTGCCATAGAAAAATCTTCCCCAAGTTTTACTCTTAAATAACTTTACATGGGATTTGTAATCAATCAATCAATCAATCAATTAATCAATCAATCAATTAATTAATCAATTTCAAAAACTAATCTATAAACTAAGTTTTATATTCAACTGCTGCCAACTTCGGTAGTTGAAAATTCTTCATTTGATGGAGGATTGCTGGGCAATTCCAAGCAATATCCAGCACCATATACAGTTTTGATATAGCGGGGATGACGCGGATCTGGTTCTAATTTGGTTCTCAAGTGACGGATATGTACCCGAATGGTTTCAATATCATCATCTGGATCGTAACCCCAAACTTCTCGAAGTATTTCGCTGGGAGAAACTGTTTGTCCGTGACGTTGTAGCAAACAATGAAGTAATTCAAACTCCAAGTGAGTTAACTTGACAGTTTGAGTGAACCATATTGCTTCAAACCTTTCCGGAACTAAAGTCAGCGAACCGTAATTGAGGATTTCACTGTGCTTTGCTGCTTGAGGAATGCGATCGGTACGTCGGAGTAAAGCCCGCACTCGAGCCAACATTTCCTCGACTTCAAAAGGCTTAGTTAAATAATCGTCCGCACCTGCATTAAATCCTTCGACTTTATCCTGAGTTTGACTCAAAGCAGTTAACATCAATACCGGAATATCAGAAGTACGCTCATCTCGACGTAAGCGTTGACATACGGTAAATCCATCAACCTTGGGCAACATCAAATCCAACATAATTAAGTCTGGCTGCAATTGTAATGCTAGCGCTTGACCTTTGATACCATCTTCAGCTTGACTGACATCGTAACCAGCCATTTCTAAATTAACGGCTACCAACTCGGAAATTGCTGGATCGTCATCTATGACAAGAATTCTCGGCATTATGAAATAATTGTTACTGTGTATTAAGGAAAGTTAAAAATCTTTGGGAAATACAAAGATTGCTTTAATGATTATAAAAAAAAAATTAAATATATCATAAAGCTTAAAATTAAAATATTCTAAAAAAAACTACAAACTAGACAGAATATCTTATACAATGTGTATTCCAACCTACAATCCACCCTGGTTTTTACGAAACGGCGTGTCAATGACCGTCGGTGCGGCTTTGTGGGGGAAAAAGAATTGGCAAACTGTTCTCAACTTACCAGAGCCTAGTTATCAAGAGCAAGTATTTACAGGCGCACAAGGAGTACCTCTGTTCGGACTGGTAGCCATTCCGGAAAATCCTCGCGGCACTATTATAGGGACTTACGGTATTATTGGCGATTTAGAAGAGGAATGGTTTCTGAATATTTTGGGGCGTAAAGCTTACGCTCAAGGGTATGCGGTAGTATTATTTGATTGGCGAGCGCACGGTAGGACAGCAGAATTATCCCCAACCTTAACCAGTGATGGTTTGTACGAAGGGGAAGATTTTGTTCGCATTGCAGCAGCAGCTTTGTCAATGGGATGTCCCCCTAAATTTTGGTTTACAGGATTCTCTTTAGGAGGACAATTGGCGTTATGGGCAGTTAAAGCCGCTGTAGAATTAACCCAAACTGAGGAAATAGCGATAAAAGAGAGCGATATTGGTGGTGGTGCGGTAATTTGTCCCAGTTTAGATTCCAATCCTTCCCTTAAGTATTTAACTAGTTATCCGATAGGTAGATTTTTAGAAGCGAGAATCGCTAAGAGGTTGAAAAAACTAGCGTGGGAAATTCACAATCATCATCCAGGAAGTTTAGATCCAGATGCAATCCAAAGAGCAAACAGCATATGGGGATTTGATCACGAATTAGTCATAGAAAAGTTAGGTTTTCCCTCAGTAGAAGCTTATTATCAAGCAAGCAGCGCTTTACCTCTTCTACCAAACCTTAACAAACCAACTTTAATTATTTACGCCGCAGACGACCCATTTTTTGCACCAGCCATCATCCCAGAGTTACAAGCAGCTTGCGATAAAAATTCAGCTATAGACTTAATATTGACAGAATACGGTGGTCATGTTGGTTACTTAAGTAGCAAGCAATGTCAGAAAGAATATGGAGATAAAGATCCATGGTGGGCTTGGAATCGAGTCTTGGAGTGGGTGGAATGAAGGATGGAGAGAAATAAATAAGAACTGTCAACTGTCAACTAATTCCTAACTCTTTAAATCCAAAATCTAAAATCTAAAATCCAAAATTGAATGTGGTTAAAAGCACCGACGGATATAGAAAATATTAAATTATTGCCTAACGAAGTTCATGTTTGGCGAGGAAATCTCGGCAATGTAAAACCTTTATTGGAACAGTTTAAGCAAATTCTCTCGCAAGATGAGTTAATTAGAGCAAAAAGATTTCATTTCGAGCAGCATCGACAACGGTTTATTGCTGGTCGGGGTATTCTTAGAAGTATATTAGGTCGTTATTTAAATATTGAACCATCTAAAATACAATTTGGTTACGAACCTCGCGGTAAACCGTTTTTAAACCAAAGTTACCATACTAATCTCAGTTTTAATTTATCTCATTCCCAAGATTTTGCTTTGTATGCAGTAAGTTTGACCGATTCTGTTGGTGTAGATTTAGAATGTTTTAACTCAACTACAGATGTGCTTTCCCTTGCTCAAAGATTCTTTTTACCAACTGAATTTACTACTATAAAATCGGCTCCTCCACAGCAACAACAACAACTTTTTTTCCGTTACTGGACTTGTAAAGAAGCTTATTTGAAAGCAACAGGAACCGGATTAAAAGATTTACAAAAAGTCGAAATTTTCCTAACTCCAGAACAACCTGCTCGGTTGAATTTACCCGGTGAATGGAATTTAGTAGAAATCGAGCCTTTTGCTAATTGTGCTGGTGCGCTCGCAATTTCGAGTCAAAATTTGCAACTGAAATATTGGGATTTTGGTTTGTAGTAGCATTTCAGCCCTCATGAGTCGGAATTTCTCAGATTTCTCATCAAACTCTTAGGGAAACCTCAGTTATCCATCATCAAGTTTTCAGAGTCATCAGCGATATTGGTACTCAAGCAAAAGAAAAAAACAAACACCTTTATCGAGAAAACATTAATTATGAAATTCAATAAATTAGCTGGTTTCGGAATTGCATCTGTTGTATTATTCAGTAGTGTTGGTTCAGTAATTGTTAATTCTGGAGTGGCTGTTGCTCGTCCAGCATTAGGAACCACAAGAGTAGTAGCTCAATCTAAATCAATTATTGCATCTGGTAACTTTGTAAAACAGGAAAAAGCTACCACAGGTAAAGCAAAGATTATCAATATCAACGGTAAACGTTATTTAGACTTTGATAAAAGATTTCGCAGTGGTGAAGGTCCAGATGTCAAAGTTATTCTACACCGCGACAGCAACATACCTTTGAATATTAAAGAAGGAGATTACCTTACACTAGCTCCAATTAAAAGTTTCAGCGGCGCTCAACGTTATGCAATTCCCGATAATGTCAACCTTGATAATTATAAATCCGTGGGAATTTGGTGCGAAGATTTTAATGCAACTTTTGGTTACGCTAGTTTGCGAAAATAGGGTTGGGGGGAATAGGGAGCATGGTAGAGAAGTCGGGTTTCTTTTGGAAACCCGACTTCTAAATTTAACCTCTAACCTTTAACCTTTAACCTCTAACCTTTAACCTCTAACCTTTAACCTCTAACCTTTAACCTCTAACCTTTAACCTCTAACCTTTAACCTCTAACCTTTAACCTGATCTACCGTCCCAAACTCCTAGGATCGAGTGCATCTCTTAATCCATCACCAAGCAAGTTAAATGCTAAAACTGTCAGAATAATTACCACAGCGGGGGGCCAAATTAACCAGGGTTGCAATACCAAAATAGAAGCGTTGGTTGCTAATGATAGCATATTACCCCAAGAAGGATCTGGCTGTTGGATGCCCAAACCAATCAAACTTAATATTGCTTCCGCACCGATGAAACTGGGAATGGAAAGAGTTGCAGAGATAACAATATAACTGGCAGTTTGAGGTAAAACGTGACGAAGAATGATGTAGAAAGGTTTACCACCCATCGCTCTTGCAGCTTGGACAAATTCTCGTTCTTTGATTGACAGTACTTGCCCGCGAATTACCCGCGCTAAACCAGCCCAGCCAATAAAGGAAGTAATCAAAACGATTAATATAAAGCGTTGAGAACTACTTAATCCTGATGGCAATACAGCACCTAATGTAACTAATAGATATATGCTAGGGAATGTCATCAGTACTTCTACTAGCCGCATAATTACTGAATCAGTCCAGCCACCGAAGTAGCCGGAAATTCCACCGACTATCATACCCAACGGGAAAGAAATCGCGACACCTAAAATTCCAATAAATAAACTGATACGACCACCATACAGCAAACGGCTGAATTCATCACGTGCTTGATCATCGGTACCTAAAAGATTGAATCTCGCTTCACCAGCAACACCGAATAAATGTAAGTTTAAAGGGATACCGGGGAATATTGTGACTTCATCCCAAATTGGTGGTAGCGGTAAACTGAATTTAAACAGTTGGTATTGGGAACCTTGGACAAATAAACGTAGAGGAGAAGGTTTGCTGTAATCTACAATTATTTCGCGTTTACCCGTTTCTAAATCCGTATCACCTTGAGTAGTAGGGTAAATGTGAAGACCGATAAATTGTCCTTCTCTATTATTCAAATATACGCGAGTTGGTGGCAGTAAAGAACCATTTGGCTGCGAATAATATGGGTCATAAGGCGCAACAAAATCTGCGAAAATTACCGTTATATAGAAAATTATCAGTAAAATTGCCCCAAATCGCGCTAAAGGATTTTTCTTGAGTTTTTGCCACCAGTTCATAGTTTATACAAGTTACTTGATTATGAATGTTAAAGGATGTTTTAAAAGTCTAATTGAATACTTTACCTGGCGACTAGAAGTCGCAGCTACACAAACAAAACCTGCCGTAAGGCGGGTTCTAAATTAACTAGTCCACCTTACGGTGGACTTTGGAAGGTGTAGTCGCGGTTTAAACCGCCGGATGCTTTTAAAACATCGTCTCAAAGCATAGATTATTCTTAATCAATTATAAAACCCTGGAATATTTAACAAATCTTAATTTTTTCGAGATAATTCGCGTATTTTTTTGCGGCATTCTCGTTTTGCTTGAGTTTCTCCATTGCTACGACAATTCGAGATAAATTCGTAAATTATTGCTTTAGTTAATATGGGAAAACTTAAACTCTTTTCTGATTCTTGATATTCTTCCTGATTTAATATATAAATAGTTAGTGATTTTCCGTTATAGCGCCAAAATTCTGGTACTTTTATATCTTGATAAAGTTGTTTTTTATTGATATCTGTATGAGTAATATCAACTTCTAAAACTAAATCGGGAGGTGGATCTTGATTTAAGTTTACGGTTTTCCCACGAACAATAGGTTCATTTTTTATGTAGTAACATTTATCTGGTTCTGCACCAATTTTTTTATCTGCTATTTTGAGTGTAGTTGAAGCTAAACTCTTGATATTTAGATTTAATTCTTCTGTGAGAATATGAATTAATATTCCTATATTTTCGCTGCTGCTTTCATGTGCCTCTAACCGGGTCATAATTTCTAAAACACCCTGATAATAATGCACCCTTGCCGCTCGGTTTTCGCCTAGAGCATTTAAAATTTGTTCGTAAGCTTGCCAGCTAATATTATCTAAAGCAACTCGTTTTTCTGGTAAAAGTTGCTCGATATCGTCATTGTTAATTATTTCGTTAATTGTGACCATTTTTATAAAAATTATCCATTGATAATTAGTTTGACAGCCTATAGATTGAAGACGTAGGAATACGCCCCGTCTCTAGATTTACATTTTTATTTTTAATCAATCAAATGTCACAACACTACGAATAGACTCACCTTTATGCATTAATTCAAAACCTTCATTAATCTTTTCTATTGGCATTACATGAGTAATTAAATCATCAATATTTATCTTTCCTTGCATATACCAATCTACTATTTCGGTACATCAGTACGTCCTCTCGCACCACCAAAAGCCGAACCTTTCCACACTCTTCCGGTGACTAGTTGAAACGGACGAGTACTAATTTCTTCTCCCGCACCAGCAACACCAATGATAATACTTTGTCCCCAACCTTTATGACAGCATTCTAATGCTTGACGCATCACTTTTACATTACCAATACATTCAAAAGTATAGTCGGCTCCACCTTTAGTTAAATCTACTAAATAAGCAACTAAATCACCTTCCACTTCCTTGGGATTAACAAAGTGCGTCATCCCAAATTTTTCAGCTAATTCCCGTTTTTTGGGATTAATATCTACACCGATAATCATATCGGCACCGACCATTTTTGCGCCTTGAATTACATTTAAACCAATACCACCCAAACCGAAAACTATAACTTTAGAACCTGGTTCCACCTTTGCTGTGAAAATCACCGCACCGATTCCCGTAGTCACTCCACAACCGATGTAACAAACCTTTTCAAAAGGTGCATCTTTACGAATTTTTGCGATCGCGATTTCCGGCAATACTGTATAGTTAGCAAAAGTCGATGTACCCATGTAGTGATAAAGTTTTTCACCCCCAATGGAAAAACGACTAGTACCATCGGGCATTAAGCCTTTACCTTGAGTACTGCGAATAGCTTGACAAAGATTAGTTTTTAAGCTAAGGCAATATTCGCACTGACGGCATTCGGGAGTGTAAAGAGGAATCACATGGTCTCCCTTTTTGACGCTGGTGACACCTTTTCCCACATCCACTACAACGCCTGCACCTTCATGTCCTAAAATTGCGGGGAATAAACCTTCAGGGTCTTTACCAGAAAGTGTGTAAGCATCGGTATGACAGATTCCGCTGGCTTTGATTTCTATCAACACCTCACCAGCGGCAGGCCCTTCTAACTGAACCGTTTCAATACTCAACGGTTTACCTGCTTCATAAGCTACTGCTGCTTTAACTTCCACTATTCACCCCTTCTGATCTTTTCACTGATTCTTCTTTATTTCTTTATTAGAGTTTATAGTTGGGCAACTGCACCAAAATATTTTATAATTTTTAAATTATATTTTCGACTTCTCAATCATAGGGTAAATTAAAAAATTCGTTAATATTTCGTTAATATGTAAGTCGGTAGGCGTAATTAAATATAAGATCAAACCTCACCCCTTCCCCTCTCCTTGGAAAGGAGAGGGGTGGCTAAGAGAGGAGTGAAGTTTTATATTAATTCGACCCAATTACTTAGTTAATATATTCTCTATGTTTATGTTCGATGTATCTGTTAGATGATTGTGTATTTCCTCATCTTCTCATACCCCATACTCAATTTTCCATCAATGCCCCATCAATGTCCCATGACAGATTATAGTTAAAGTTAAAATTAAAGTTAAAGTTAAATTATTTATAATTATCGATTGCTTATGAATCCTGCCCTAACTAAATTTGGCGTTCAAATGTCTAAACTGACCGGCGTAAGAGCGATTATGAAGGATATTAATGAAACTTTACGCGCAGGAATTGGGCAGGAGTTAATGAATTTGAGTGCGGGTAATCCGTTGATTTTACCTGAAGTCGAACAATTGTGGCGCGATTGTACTGCGGAACTTTTATCAAGTACGGAGTATGGTGAAGTTGTTTGCCGTTATGGTTATTCTAAGGGTTACTCGCCATTAATCGAAGCCGTTGCAAAAGACTTCAACAAGCGGTATGGTTTAAATCTGACCGAACGCAATATTCTAATTACTCCCGGTAGTCAAACGCTTTATTTTTACGCTGCAAATGTCTTCGGCGGTTATACTACCAACGATGAACTCAAACAAATTGTTCTTCCTCTAAGTCCCGATTATACAGGTTATGGTGGAGTCAGTTTAGTTCCCGAAGCCTTATTCGCCTACAAACCAACTTTAGATATTGACGCAGCATCTCATAGATTTAAATACCGTCCCGATTTCAGCCAGTTATCAATTAGCGAAAATACTGGTTGTGTTTTATTCTCTCGTCCCTGTAATCCTACGGGGAATGTGATT
The DNA here is from genome assembly GCA_012033205.1 of Richelia sp. SL_2_1. GTDB lineage: Bacteria > Cyanobacteriota > Cyanobacteriia > Cyanobacteriales > Nostocaceae > Rivularia. The sequence continues at coordinate 10,902 of JAAUSO010000062.1, forward strand.
ACCGACGAAGAAGTTGAAAAAATCGCGGCACTTGCTGCATCATTAAATGTACCAGTCTTAATTGACTCCGCCTATGCGCCACCATTCCCAGCCTTGAATTATACCGAGATGACACCAACCTTTGGTGAAAATATTCTCCACTGTATGAGTTTGTCAAAAGCAGGATTACCCGGAGAAAGAGTAGGAATTGCGATCGGTAATGAAAAATTAATCGAAGCCTTAGAATGCTTTCAAGCAAATGCTAGCTTACATTCATCCAGATACGGACAAGCCATAGCTGCTCGTGCTATTGATTCCGGAGAGTTAGCAAGAATCAGCGAAACGGTGATTCGTCCTTTTTACAAAAACAAATTTGCTGTTTTAGAAAGCACTTTAGAAGCCGCAATGCCCAAAAACTTACCTTGGTTCCTGCATCGCGGTGAAGGAGCGATTTTTGGTTGGATATGGTTGCAAGATTTGCCCATCAGCGATTGGGATTTTTACCAGCAACTGAAAAAAGTAGGTGTAATAGTTGTCCCTGGAAACTCCTTCTTCCCCGGATTGCATGAAGAATGGGAACATAAACATCAATGCTTCCGCATCAGTCTCACAGGTAGTGACGAGGAAATCAAAACCGGAATGCAGCGTTTCGCCCAAGTAGCCCAAGAAGTTTATCAAGGTGCTACCGTGAATGTGTGAGAAGAGACTAGGAGAAAAAATTATTAACTCCTAACTCCGGTACAGACGTAGCAATACGCCCCGTCTCTACTCCTAACTCCTAACTCCTCACTCCTAACTGATAACTGTTCACTGATAACTGATAACTGAAATGGGTTGGTTGGAAATTGGTAAGATTGTTGCACCTCAAGGATTGAATGGTGAATTACGGGTTTATCCGGATACGGATTTTCCCGAACGTTTTGAGGTACCGGGTAAACGTTGGTTGTTGCGTCCAAATGCAACGGAACCGCAAGAGGTAGAATTAGTTAAAGGTCGTTTTCTTGAAGGTAAAAATCTGTATATAATTCAGTTAGCTGGTGTGAAGCATCGGGATGAAGCTGAAGAATTACGGGGTTGTAAGATACTTGTGCCTGAAAGCGATCGGCCTCTTTTGAGTGAAGATGAGTATCATTTAATGGATTTGGTCGGTTTATCTGTTTTTATGCAGGATAGTGGAAAATTTATCGGTACAGTAGTTGATTTGATTGCTGCTGGTAATGATTTATTAGAAGTACGGTTGGAGAAAGAGCAGACAAGCAGACAAGGGGACAAGGAGATAAAGGGACAAGCAGACAAGCAGACAAGCAGACAAGAAGATGAAGAAAAAAACCAAAATCCGTCTTGGAAAGTTTTGGGGGAAGAAAATCTACACCCCAAACTTTCCGCAAATCTAAAATCCAAAATTCTAAGACTGTTTTAATTCCTTTTGTCAGAGAAATTGTTCCGGTGGTTGATTTGTTAAATAATCGGATTGAAATTACCCCACCGACTGGTTTATTGGAAATTTAATTCTCCAGATTTGATAGTCGTGGCAATTTGGATTTGAATTTTGTATTGTAACTAATTTAATCTTTTATGTTGAGTAAATTTAATTCAGTCTAATCAACTAATAAATAAGTTTAAAATATTATCTTCTATCTAAAGAAGTATTTTAATTGTATGCAATATAATTAATGACTTTATTTTTTTTACATATTTATTATTTATATTTATTATTGATATTTATTATTGATATTTATTTTTCGATTATGTGAGAAGTCGGGTTTTTAGGATAAATATCTGTAATCTCAGACAATATTGATCAAAACCCGACTACTGTGGTTTTCATCGTAGTTTAATTCCTAAAACTGTTATTCACCTTGCATTTTAATCAATTAATAGTGATTGCTGATATGGCACATTTGGTTAAATTGCGGTTAAATTTGAACAAGTAAATAAATGTTGTGTTAAACTCCCAAACAAGTTGTTCTGTTGAAGAGTTGTTGATATTTGTCAAAATTTTTAATGATTTGATGATATTAATTCGATGATTTTTGTGAAATCAAAGCTAATTACAGATTGTTTCAATTAATGAAACTAGCTATGATAATGTATTTTACTATTATAACTAAAGATACCTTTTAGTGATTTAGTGAGGCGATAACACTATTTTCTAAAAAAAATATTCATTTAGATATAAAAGATGGTGACGAATTTAAGCTTATATAAATATGAAAAGTACACAAAGTAGACAATAAGAAATTCACAAAATTTGTATTTAGGAGTTGAGTTATGACTTTAGCAAGCCCTCCCCAAGCCAAGGCATTACAGAGTGATGAATTACGAAAGATTAATGCTTATTGGAATGCGGCGAATTATCTTTCAGTTGGACAAATATATTTATTGGATAATCCTTTACTCAAAGAACCGCTGAAATTAGAACACGTTAAACCGAGACTTTTAGGACATTGGGGAACTACTCCAGGATTAAATTTTATTTATGTTCATCTCAATCGGGTAATTAAAAGAGATGATTTAAGTATGATTTATATTGCAGGTCCTGGACATGGTGGACCTGGTTTAGTGGCTAATACTTATCTTGAAGGAACTTACAGCGAATATTATCCGAATATTTCTCAAGATACCCAAGGGATGCAAAAACTCTTCAAACAGTTTTCCTTCCCCGGTGGAATTCCTTCTCATGTAGCACCGGAAACTCCAGGAAGCATTCATGAAGGTGGAGAACTTGGTTATGCTGTTTCTCATGCTTTTGGTGCGGCTTTTGATAATCCCGATTTGATTGTGGCTTGCGTTGTCGGTGATGGTGAAGCCGAAACGGGTTCTTTGGCTGCAAGTTGGCATTCTAACAAGTTTCTCAATCCAGTACATGATGGTGCTGTACTACCGATTTTGCACCTCAACGGCTATAAAATTGCTAACCCCACAGTTTTGGCTAGAATCAGCCATGAGGAATTGCAAAAACTGTTTGAAGGTTATGGTTACAAACCTTATTTTGTTGAGGGTTCCGAACCAGAAGCCATGCATCAATTGATGGCTGCAACTATGGATACCGTACTACACGAAATCCGCGAAATTCAGGAAGATGCCCGGAAAAATGGCTTTAAAAAACGTCCGCAATGGCCGATGATTATTCTTAGGAGTCCCAAAGGTTGGACGGGACCAAAAGAAGTTGATGGACAAAAAACCGAAGATTATTGGCGATCGCACCAAGTACCGTTATCAAATATGGCAGCAGAACCAGCCCACGTCCAATTATTGGAAGATTGGATGAAGAGTTATCAGCCAGAAGAATTATTTGATCAAAACGGTAAATTAATTTCAGAATTAGCCGAACTCGCACCAACTGGAAATCGACGCATGGGTGACAATCCCCACGCTAACGGTGGTGTTGTGCTGCGAGATTTGAAAATGCCCGATTTTCGCAACTATGCGGTAGAAATCACCGAACCAGGAAAAACCATTGCTGAAGCAACCCGTGTTATGGGTAAATTACTGCGGGATGTAATGAAGCTGAATTTAGATAGCCGTAACTTCCGCTTATTTGGTCCTGATGAAACCGCATCGAATCGGCTAGGTGACGTATTAAATGTGACTTCGAGGACTTGGGTCGCAGAAACCTTAGAATACGACGACCATTTGGCAGCAGACGGTCGCATTATGGAAATTCTCAGTGAACATACTTGTCAGGGTTGGTTGGAAGGATACCTACTTACAGGTCGTCACGGATTATTTTCCTGTTATGAAGCATTTATCCATATCATCGATTCAATGTTCAACCAGCACGCGAAATGGTTGAAAACAACCCGTGAGATACCTTGGCGTAGACCAGTCGCTTCCTTAACATATTTATTAACATCTCACGTATGGCGACAAGACCACAACGGCTTTAGCCATCAAGATCCCGGCTTTATTGACCACGTGATCAACAAGAAAGCCGAGGTTGTGAGAATATATTTACCACCCGATGCTAATTGTCTGCTTTCGGTGACAGACCATTGTTTGAGAAGCCGCCATTACGTTAACGTGATTGTCGCCGGGAAACAACCAGCATTGCAATTTCTAAATATGGATGAAGCAATCAAGCACTGCACCACGGGGATCGGGATTTGGGCTTTTGCAAGTAACGATCAAGGTACTGAACCAGATGTAGTCATGGCTTGTGCTGGAGATGTTCCGACATTAGAAACTTTAGCAGCAGTAGATATATTACGGGATAATTTCTCAGAATTAAAAATTAGGGTAGTAAATGTAGTAGACTTGATGACTCTGCAGCCAGAAACCGAACATCCCCACGGTTTGAGTGACAAAGATTTTGATAGCATCTTTACAACAGATAAACCAATCATCTTTGCCTTCCACGGTTATCCTTGGCTGATTCACCGTTTAACATATCGTCGCACAAATCACAAAAACCTCCACGTCCGGGGTTACAAAGAAGAAGGAACTACAACTACACCTTTTGATATGGTAGTAATGAACGACTTAGACCGCTTTAATTTAGCAGATGATGTCATTGACAGGGTTCCTCATTTAGGGTATAAGGCAGCTCACGTCAAGCAAATGTTGCACAACAAGTTAATTGAACACAAGCAATACGTTCGTGAACACGGCGAAGATATGCCCGAAATTCGCGATTGGAAATGGGAATATTAAAGGACAAGGAGATAGGGAGACTTTCGGGATGGGGGGACAAGGGGATAGGGAGAGAATAAATAAAAACTGTCAACTGTCAACTAACCACCATCCACCATCAACTAACCACCATCAACTATCAACTAACCACCATCCACCATCAACTAACTCCTAAAATTCCCAATTATTTGAGCAAGTGTAAGAGAGAGAATGCTATAAAGCTATAGGGTTAGATATAAGTGTAAATTCGATATCTTAGCAACATCACCATAATGAGTAGCAGTTCATCCGAGCCACAATATAGTAACTTAGCACAGGAAAATGTTCCTGCTCCTGAAATTGCTAAAGTTAGAATCGAGGACGATCGCACTGGCATGAGTGAGGAAACTCTCAAACGTGCCATTGCTGATAGTCTTTATTATGTCCAAGGAAAAGGTGAGTTTTTTGCCACCTTGCACGATTATTATATGGCTGTTGCCCATAGCGTTCGCGATCGCATTCTACAACGACGCATCAAAACAGCCGAAACTCACATGGAAAATCGTGTGAAAACGGTTTATTATCTCTCGGCTGAATTCTTAATGGGTCGATATACAGGTAATAGTCTCATTAATCTCGGTCTTTACGAAAAAATAAAAACTGTTCTTAAAGAATCTGGGTTAGAGCTAGACGACTTGTTGGAAAAAGAACGGGAACCAGGATTGGGTAACGGCGGTTTGGGAAGACTTGCAGCTTGCTATCTCGATTCTTTAGCAACTTTGGAAATTCCCGCTGTTGGTTATGGAATTCGTTATGAATTCGGGATTTTTGAGCAAGTTATCCGCAACGGTTGGCAAGTAGAAAATCCTGATAAATGGTTGAGTTTCGGTAACGCTTGGGAACTTCCTTTACCTGAATATCGTGTAGAAGTCAAGTTTGGTGGTCATACTGAAGTTTACGACGATCGAAACGGACGCTACCAATCACGGTGGGTACCGCAGCAAAAAGTATCTGGAGTTCCCTATGATACTCCTGTACCGGGTTATGGTGTGGATACAGTGAATATTCTGCGGTTGTGGAAAGCTGAAGCAACTGACGAATTTGACCTACAGGCTTTTAATGCTGGTGATTACATCGGTGCGGTAGGTAGTCAAATGTTCTCAGAGAATATTTCCAAAGTTCTCTACCCCAACGATGATACGATGCAGGGTAAGGAATTACGTTTGCAGCAACAATACTTTTTTGTTTCCTGTTCCTTGCAAGATATTCTCCGTCGTCATCAACACATTTTTAACACTTTAGATAATCTGGGTGAAAAAGCTGCAATTCAACTTAATGATACCCATCCTTCAGTTGGTATCGCCGAATTAATGCGGCTACTGATTGACGAACATCAAATGTCTTGGGATAAAGCTTGGAATATTACTAAGAATACCTTTGCTTACACTAACCATACTCTACTGCCAGAAGCTTTAGAAAAATGGCCCGTGGCACTTTTCGGGAGATTATTACCCAGACATTTAGAAATCATTTACGAAATTAACTTCCGTTTTTTGGCGGAGGTAAGAAGACGTTATCCTGGAGATTTAGAAAAGATATCGCGGCTATCTTTGATTGAAGAAGGTGACGAAAGGAAAATCCGCATGGCACATTTAGCTTGTGTCGGTAGCCATAAAATTAACGGTGTAGCGGCTCTGCATACCGAGCTACTCAAAAAAGATGTTCTTCACGACTTCTATGAATTATTTCCAGAGAAGTTTATCAACAAAACAAACGGTGTAACTCCCCGTCGCTGGTTGTTATTGGGTAATCCTCGACTGGCTCGTTTAATTACCGATAAAATCGGTACAGATTGGATTAAGAATCTTGATGAACTCCGAAAGTTAGAAAAGTTCATAGACGATAAAGATTTTCGGCAAAATTGGCGCGATATCAAGCAAGCTAACAAGCAAGAATTAGCAAAATTAATTCAAAAATCGAACGGAATTACAGTTGATACCAATTCCTTATTTGATGTACAGGTAAAGCGACTGCACGAATACAAACGTCAGTTGCTCAATGCTTTTCATATCATCACTCTCTACAACCAAATCAAGAAAAATCCTCAAGCTGATATTCTACCCCGGACATTTATTTTCGCAGGTAAAGCAGCACCAGGCTACTTTATCGCTAAATTGATTATCAAATTAATCAATGCCGTTGGTAGTGTAGTAAACAGCGATACAGACGTTGCCGGACGTTTAAAAGTAGCATTCATACCAAACTACAACGTATCTTCCAGCCAATTTATCTACGCCGGTGCGGAACTTTCCGAACAAATTTCCACCGCTGGTAAAGAAGCTTCCGGAACAGGTAACATGAAATTTGCCCTCAACGGTGCTTTGACAATCGGAACCCTTGACGGTGCTAACGTTGAAATTCGCGAAGAAGTCGGTGAGGAAAACTTCTTTTTATGCGGTTTAACCACCCCAGAAGTTTACGAATTGCAAGCGAAAGGTTATAACCCCAGGAGTTATTACGAATCCAATCCTCAGCTCAAAGAAGTCATTGACTTGATAGCTTGTGGACAATTCTCCGATGGCGATCGCAGTTTGTTCAATCCGTTGTTAGATTCGCTGTTTAACCAAGATAGGTTCATGTTATTCGCCGACTATCAATCTTACATCGAAACCCAAGCCAAAGTATCCCAAGCCTATCGAGATACAGAAAATTGGACTCGAATGTCAATTTTGAACTCGGCACGCATGGGTAAATTTTCTTCAGATAGGGCAATTTGGGAATATTGTCAAGAAATTTGGAATATACAACCCTGCAAAGTTAGTCTCGACGAATATTCAACCGATAGAGCCGGTTTGAAAATTTTGTAAGTAGTTAGTGGTTAGTTGATGGTGGTTAGTGGTTAGTTGTTGGTTTATTGATAACTAACCTCTAACCTTTAACCTCTAACCTTTGACCTTTGACCTCTAACCTTTGACCTTTGACCTCTAACCTCTAACCTTTAACCTCTAACCTTTGACTTTTGACCTTTGACCTTTAACCTGTGAATGTTATGAAAGTAGCAGTATTCAGCACTAAAAACTACGACCGGCACTTTCTTTCAGAAGCAAATGGCGATCGCGCTCATGAACTTGTATTTTTTGAGCCAAGGTTAAGCAGTGAAACTACGGCTTTAGCGGCAGGATTTCCGGCAATCTGCCCCTTTATTAATGACCAGTTGAATGCTGAGAATATCAAGGCGATCGCCAATGGTGGCACCAAGTTGATTGCTTTACGTTCTGCGGGTTTCAATAATGTAGATATTAAAGCCGCCACCGATTTAGGAATCACCCTAGTCAGAGTTCCTGCTTATTCTCCTTATGCAGTGGCAGAACACGCAGCGGGATTAATTTTAACTTTAAATCGTAAGTATCATCGCGCTTACAACCGAGTTAGGGAATCTAATTTTTCTCTCAATGGTTTATTAGGATTTGACTTACATTGTTCCACTGTCGGTATAGTTGGTACAGGTAAAATAGGAATGTGTTTTGCTCAAATCATGAAAGGATTTGGCTGCAATTTACTCGCATACGACATCTACAAAAACCCCGAATGTTTGGAAATGGGGGTGAAATATGTAGAATTATCCGAATTATTCGCCACATCGGACATCGTTTCTCTACACTGTCCTTTAACTCCGGAATCATATCGCATCATTAACCCTACAACTTTAGAGCAATTTAAACCGGGAGCAATGTTGATCAACACCAGTCGTGGTGGACTTGTCGATACAAAAGCGGTGATTGATGCTTTAAAATCCGAGAAGTTAGGCTATTTAGGTTTAGATGTATACGAACTAGAAGGTGATTTGTTTTTTGAAGATTTATCAGACGAAGTAATCCAAGATGATGTATTTGAACGTTTACTGACATTTCCCAATGTAGTCATCACAGCACATCAAGCCTTTTTTACTCGAAACGCTCTCCAAAACATCGCTCAAACAACCTTGTCAAACATCACTGATTTTGAAAAAGGACGCGAATGCAAAAATATAGTTAACAGTTGACAGTTGACAGTTGACAGTTAACTCGTTCGAGCCTTCCGCTTGGGAATGTTGTAAGAAGTCGGGTTTTTATGAATATTTTCTGATGTTACGGACAAAATCTGGTAAAAACTCGACTTCTGTGATTCTTGTAGAACTTACGTTTTTTTGATAATTGTTTGCTGTTTACTGTTTATTTATAACTGTTTGCTGTTTACTAATTACTAACTGTTAAACCCTAGTTGCAAATTATCAAGTTTCAACCTGAATTAATTGTTCGTTGGTAACTGAAAACAGGAGGTAATAAATTGAGTAAATTAAAAATTGGTATAAACGGTTTTGGTAGAATTGGTAGATTAGTATTCCGTGCTGGTATTGATAACCCTAATATTGAGTTTGTTGGTATTAACGATTTAGTACCACCGTACAACCTTGCCTACTTATTAAAATACGATTCTACCCACGGTAAATTCAACGGAGATGTGGAATCAAAGGAAGACGGTATCATTGTCAACGGACAGTTTATTCCTTGTGTTTCCGTCAGAAATCCAGCAGAATTACCTTGGGATAAATTGGGTGCAGATTATGTAGTTGAATCTACCGGACTTTTCACAGACTACGAAGGTGCGTCAAATCACTTAAAAGCTGGAGCAAAAAGGGTAATAATTTCTGCTCCCACTAAAGATCCAGAAAAAGTGAAAACTTTATTGATAGGTGTAAATCACGACTTATTCGACCCCGAAAAAGACACCGTAGTTTCCAACGCTAGCTGTACTACCAACTGCTTAGCCCCCATCGCCAAAGTCATTAACGATAACTTTGGTTTAGCAGAAGGATTAATGACCACCGTCCATGCCATGACAGCCACACAACCCACCGTAGACGGTCCTTCCAAGAAAGATTTACGAGGAGGACGTAGTGCAAGTCAAAACATCATTCCCGCCTCTACTGGTGCAGCCAAAGCCGTAGCATTAGTATTACCAGAACTCAAAGGAAAATTAACCGGCATGGCATTACGAGTTCCTACCCCCGATGTTTCTGTCGTAGATTTAACCTTCAAAACCGAAAAATCTACCAGTTATCAAGAAATCTGCAACGCTATGAAAGCCGCCGCCGCAGGAGAAATGAGAGGTATTTTAGGTTATACAGAAGAGGCAGTAGTTTCCACAGACTTTCAGGGTAATTTTCATTCCAGCATTTTCGATGCAGGTGCAGGAATTGAATTAAATTCCCACTTCTTTAAAGTAGTCTCATGGTACGACAACGAATGGGGTTACTCCTGTCGTGTAGTTGATTTAATGCTATTAATGGCTCAGAAAGAAGGAATTTTGCGAAATACAGCAATGGCAGTAGTTTAAATAAGTTAGGAGTTAGGAGTGAGGAGTTAACAGTTAATTTCTCCCTTCTCCCCCTATCTCCTCATCTTCCCAACTACCAATTACCAATTACCAATTACCAATTACCAATTCCCAATTCCCAATTCTCTTGTCACAAGTCAAAACGGTATAATTTCTTAATAACAATTTAATCAAAGTGCATATAATCCGACAGTCAAGATTGGGAATTGGTCAATAGAATAGAACTTGCTGCATAGTATGGAATCTTTAAACGGTAATTAGGATTAGTTAATCGAGGAAATGTGTTAATTACCTATTACTAAATTGTGCAAGCAGTAGCAGTATTAAATAAAAAGCGTCAATCCTCATCAACACATCGATTTAATTTAATGGAGTAGATTATGTCCAAAAATTTATTAGAACAATTGCGTTCAATGACTGTAGTAGTAGCCGATACAGGTGATATTCAACAAATTCAAAAATTTAAGCCTCAAGATGCTACTACTAATCCTTCTTTGATTACCGCAGCGGCTCAAATGCCAGAATATCAGGGAATTGTTGATGATACTTTAGCTCAAGCACAGAAAGATGCTGGTGCAGGTGCAACCCAAGCTACTGTTGTCAAAATGGCTTTTGAACGTTTGGCTGTAGCTTTCGGCTTGAAGATTCTCCAAATCATTCCCGGTAGAGTTTCTACAGAAGTTGATGCACGTCTTTCCTACGACACCGAAGCTACCGTTAACACCGCACGAGAAATTATTAAGCAGTACGAAGAGAAAGGAGTTTCTCGCGAACGGGTTTTAATTAAAATTGCTTCTACTTGGGAAGGTATCAAGGCTGCCGAAGTTCTGGAAAAAGAAGGTATTCACTGTAACTTAACATTGTTATTCGGTCTCCATCAAGCTATTGCTTGTGCCGAAGCTGGTACAACCTTAATTTCTCCTTTCGTGGGACGGATTCTCGATTGGTACAAGAAAGACACCGGAAAAGACAGCTATCCCGCTGCGGAAGATCCAGGAGTTTTATCTGTCACCACGATTTACAACTACTACAAAAAGTTTGGTTATAAAACCGAAGTTATGGGAGCTAGTTTCCGTAATTTAGGTGAAATTACTGAACTTGCTGGTTGCGATTTGTTAACAATTTCTCCCAAATTCTTGGCTGAATTGCAAGATACTATTGGAGAATTACCTCGTAAACTTGACGCTAATAAAGCGGAAGCAATGGACATTGAAAAAATCTCCATGGACAAAGCCACCTTTGAGAAAATGCACGCAGAAGATAAAATGGCTTTTGATAAGTTAGATGAAGGAATCAAAGGTTTTACCAAAGCATTGGAAGACCTTGAAAAGTTGTTAGCAGAAAGATTATCTAACCTTGATGGAGAAGCTAAAGTTGCTTAAATATAATTAGTATTCTTTCGTTAAATAATCATGTAGAGACGTTGCATTGCAACGTCTTTTATTTTGAAGAATCACAGAAGTCGGGTTTTTACGATATAAATATCCATAACATCCGAAAACACTAATAAAAACCCGACTTCTTACTCCACGGACTTGTTAATAAAAATAAAAAATGAAAATACTTGTACTAAATGCTGGTTCCAGCAGCCAAAAAAGTTGTTTGTACGAGATAAATGGTGACATTCCTTCTTCACCACCTGCACCCCTGTGGGAAGGAAAAGTCGATTGGAGCCATAATCAAGGTGTTGCGGAAATTGAGGTGGAAAAATCTACCGGAGAAAAACTAACCGAAGAAATCGCTACAGATTCCCAATCTGAAATAATGGCTCGCTTACTTAATACAATGTCCGCAGGTTCAACCAAAGTCATCAATCAACTCTCAGAAATTGATCTAGTCGGACATCGGGTAGTACATGGTGGAAGAGAATACCGACAAAGTGTGGTAATTACGCAAGAAGTAAAACAGGCGATCGCCAATCTAGCAAAACTAGCCCCTGCACATAATCCAGTGAATTTAGCAGGGATTGAAGCTGTCGAAAATCTTTTAGGGGAAGTGCCTCAAATAGCAGTTTTTGATACCGCATTTCATCGTAATATACCCGATGCAGCGGCAATTTATCCTGGTCCCTATGAATGGGCTGAACAAGATATTATTCGTTACGGCTTTCACGGTATCAGCCATCAATATTGTGCGGAACGTGCTGCTGATATTCTTGATAAAGATTTACGGTCTTTACGTATAATTACTTGTCATTTAGGTAACGGTTGTTCTTTAGCTGCGATTAAAAATGGTTACAGTGTAGACACAACTATGGGATTTACACCTGTTGATGGATTAATGATGGGTAATCGTTCCGGTAGCATTGACCCTGGAATTTTAATTTACTTATTACGAGAAGGAAAGTATACAGTTGAACAGTTAGATTATGTTTTAAATAAAGCATCGGGTTTACGTGGTATTTCGGGAATTTCCAGTGATATGCGACAAATAAAAGCAGCAATTTTCCAAGGTGACGAACGCGCTCAACTCGCCCTCGATATTTATATACATCGTCTACGTTCCTATATTGGAGCCATGTTGGCTAGTTTAGGAGGATTAGATGTTTTAGTCTTTACCGCTGGTGTAGGCGAAAATTCCCCTGAAATTCGCCAAGCTGCTTGTGAAGCCTTTGAATTTTTAGGCATAAAAATTGATGCAAGTAAAAATACTAATAAACCAGTCGATCAAGACATTGCGACAACCGATTCAGCAGTAAGGGTATTAGTTATACATACTCAAGAAGATTGGCAAATTGCTCGTGAATGTTATTACATTAATCTGAGGGAATAGAATAATCGTCCATGGGGAATAAATTTCCGGCGTTGCTGAATCCGGGCATGAATTTAGATGTAGAGACGCGATACTATGAGCGTCTCTACAAGTGTTCCGGTTTTCCAATCAACCTGTTTCATACATCCAATCAGCAACGCCAAATTTCCATATGCAGACATACTATTAGGGTTAGAGGTCATCAACTGTCCACTGTCAACTCCCTATTCCAAAATCAATCAATGCCCGTCATTATAGACCAGACGAGCATTGCTGAGTGATACATATTACATAGACATGAATCAAGATACTGCTTTAATTATTCACAGTATCTAAATCCCAAGTGTAATAACCGAGTTTATTGGGAACTCTAGCAAATCTGCCGATGCGATAACCTCGGGAAAGTTCGCCCAGCACCATGCTCCTAATCTTCATGTCTTTAATTTCTTCGTCATCGAGCGCTCCATAAACTTGTTCAATGATTTCACCTACTGAGTAAATTTTCCCCGAATTTTTTTCTAAAAATGAGGAAATGGCATCAATCAAAAATTGACCTTCGTACTGAGGCAACATTGGTATTTTTTTTGTTTTCTGAGGTACCAATGGCTTGCTAACTTTAGGTTTTGCTCTTTTTGATTTAACTTTGCTACCGGGTGGTATTACCAAATTTAAATCCAAGGTATAGCAACCAGGTTCGTCAGGAACCGAATCCCAGTACAATTGTTCTTTACCGTGAGTTAGGGAAGAATGTACTCTACCTTTGACGATTTTAAATGCAGTTGATTCTAAATCTCCATAAATCGATCGCACTACGAAGTCGATATGGCATACTTTGCCTTTATTCTCTTCTAAAAGCTGTTTAATGGCTTCTATGCGAGAAATATGCCGAAATTCGGGCAACATTGCAATATCGGAGCCGCTTTTGGCATTGTATTTTTCCTTGGCTGATGCGGCTTTTTTTAGAGTAGAAGGCTGGCTTTCTTGATTAGTACTCTCTTGATTACCATGCTCTTCAAGGGAGATGAAAGAGGTAGATTCTTCATCCGATTCAATTTCAGACTCGTCCTCTTCGTCATAGTCTTCAAATAAATCGTTCTCTTGAGTAACACTACCATTAAACTGAGATTTCACTGCTTCTGCGGATAGATGAGAAGATGCTTGCGTAATGGCTTTAACATCAAGCACCTCAAGTCCGGAAAAGGTTTTACTACTAACTAAACCTGAAGAAGTAGACAGCAGGGCTTCTACATGAGCAAGTTGAACTCTAGCGGTAGTGACTTTAAGTTCGTACTCTTGTACTAGGCGAGCGTAATACTCTCTCAAACCTAATAATGATTCAAGTAAAGCTTGTGGGGGTGTTTCTATTGTTGGCTGCGACTCTGGGTTCATAACGTTCTGATTCAACTAATTTCAGCCTCTCCTTTATATTTCATTGCTCTTGGCTTCGCTTTACTAGACCTACTAGAGTTGGATTTCCGATAAGACGGTTGAGGTGGACGACACTTTTCGCAATAAAGCGGGCGAGGTCCGTAAGTTTCCCGATCTGTAGGCTTGTCGCACTCTTTACATACAAACGAAAATACTCTTGTATGAATTTCGCGCTTATGCGCTCTGACGGTGTATTCCCTAACGTTAATTGTCTTACTTGCCATGATTACAAATTTTCAGATTTTGTCCCAATATAGTTATTCCAAGCAAAAGGATGTGCTGAGGTTTATAGACTATTTTCATGCAAAGCCACACACTTTGATGTTTCTACTCACCGTTTTGATTATCCGGGAAAGATAGTGAGTGGATGCATTTGTCTATTTTCCACAAAACTACATATGACTAAAGTAGTCATAATAGCTTTTTACAGACCAATGACTCGACTTGAGTCAAATTTTGGGGCAATGGTTGTGGTTTCTTTGCGTCTCTAGACAATCGCAGTCCCCAATTGAGCAAAAAAGTAATGATTCAAATTGCTCTATAGTTTTGAGTTTAGTCAGACAAAACAAAAAACTACTATCCATGAGCCTTATTTTTTGAATCTGTTACTTTTGTAAACTATCAGGGAACTATGAGGTAGTAATACAATACCTTTTAGTTATCCCAGAATATGTTTGCTCTATCTCGTCAAGCCATTACCTCGTCAAGTGTAGCCTGTTTATGCTTGTTTGCGGTTAGTTTGTTACAATTTCCGCGAATGCAAAAATTGCTGTCCGACAAAGCAACTACCTCAGTAGAAGCTTTAGAAAGAGAAATCAATGCGGAGGAAGTCCGTCTGAAATTTCTTCAAAAAATTCCTACATTTGGTTATGATAACTTAATTGCAAATTGGATTTATCTTAATTTTTTACAATATTTTGGTGATGATGAAATTCGTGCCTTATCCGGTTACGGTTTAAGCCCCCAATATTTTGAGGTAATTTTAAAGCACGACCCCCGCTTTGTAAATGCCTATTTGGCACTTTCTACTAGTGGCTCTATGTATGCTGGAATGCCAGAAAAATCCGTAAAAATCATGAATCAAGGTTTAAAATCCCTTAGTCCGTGGGTTCCTAAAAATTCTTATTATATATGGCGTTACAAAGGAGTTGATGAGTTACTATTTTTAGGTGATTCTCAAGCAGCAAGAAAATCTTTTAAAAATGCTTCTCAATGGGCTAAAGAACATTCAGATCAAGAAAGTCAGTTCGTCGGAGCAATTTCCGCACAAACCGCAGAATTTTTGAGAAACAATCGAGACAGTAAATACGCGAGTATTTCTGCTTGGGCTATGGTTTTAAGTAATGGAACCGATCAAAAAACTCAAGAAAGAGCCATCCGTGAAATTGAAGCTTTAGGTGGAAAAGTTATTTCTACTGAACAAGGCAACAAAATTCAATTTCCTCAGAAAGACTAATTTTAATTAAAAGGGAGTAGGGAATAGGGAATGGGGAATAGGGAATGGGGAATAGGGAATGGGTAATTGGAAGTATTTAATTCCTAACTCCTAACTCCTAACTCCAGACTCCTTACTGTTCAATTTATTCTTTTTCCCTGACAAAGAATAAATAATTTGCCTAATAATAAACAAAAAACTTGATGAAATGTTAAGTTTTGTAAAAATGAACGATTAAAAACTAGAAAGAATATTTTTACATAGTTAGACTACAGAAACAGCATATGTACTGCTATTAATAAAAAGTAGCTGTGGCAAGTAGCCTAAATGATTCCAGTACAAATTACATTACAAAACTTTCTTAGTTATCAAGATGCAAGTTTGGATTTTAGCGGATTGCATACGGCTTGTATTTGTGGTTCTAATGGCGCGGGTAAATCTTCGCTTTTAGAAGCTATCACTTGGGTAGTTTGGGGTGAAAGTAGAGCAACTTCAGAAGATGATGTGATTCATACTGGAGCGTCAGATGTTCGAGTTGATTTTACTTTTGCAGCTAACGGACAAATTTATCGGGTAATTCGCACTCGTCGTCGAGGTTCGAGCAGTGCTTTGGAGTTTCAAATTGAAACAACCGAAGGTTTTAAGTCTTTAACTGCTAAGGGTTTAAGGGCGACTCAAGATACAATTTTTGATCATATTAAGCTCGATTATGATACTTTTATAAATTCTGCTTACCTACGTCAAGGTCGTGCTGACGAGTTTATGCTCAAACGTCCGAACGAGCGTAAGGAGATTTTAGCTGAATTATTAAAGTTAAATCAGTATGATGAATTAGAAGAAAGAGCAAAGGAATTATCCCGTCAATTAAAAGCAAGAGGAGAAGAGTTCGAGCGTAATTTGGAGTCGAAGAAAACTCAACTGCAACAACAAGAAAGTATTGCTCAACAAAGAACTGAGTTAGAAATAGAACTCAACGAATGGCAAAAACTACAGGCTTTTGAGAATATTCAGTTACAAAGTTTACAGGTTGTTGAACATCAGCGCCAAGGTTGGGAAGAACAATTGCATTTTGTTCGGCAACAATATAGCAATCTCATTCAAGATAATAAGCGTCTGGAAAGCGAACAATCAAGTTTGAAAATTCAGCTTGAGTCTTTAGAACGGTTGTTAAATCAAGAAACAGAGATTAAAGCCGAATACGCAAATTACCAAACTCTGCAATCTCAAGAAGAAGCCATGAGCGCTTTGTTTGCTGAATATACTCGCAATCAACAATTGTCTCAGCACAAACAACAGCAATTGAGCAAGCAGATTCAAGGAATTGAACGACAGTTGCAACAAAGTCAAGGACAATTGGAAGCCTTGGAGCAACAAGAGCAAGAGATTGATCATACTCTTAAGAATACGGGTGATGTAGAAGTAGCACTAGAAAAATTAAAAACAGCACGTCAACATTTAAGTAGTTTAGATAATCTGCAAATGCAGGTTTCTCCTTTGTTGCAGCAGCGTCAACAATTGCAAACAGAATTGCATCGTATCCAAGCGGGGATAACAGCCAGAATTGAACAATTGCAAGCTACATTCATGCAACTGCAAAATCAATCTCGCCGTCAACCGCAACTACAACAAGCGGTGATGGAAGTAGAGACGCAAATTGAACAGTTAGATAAAGATAAGATTTATCTGCAAAGAGTACAGGAAAAAGGACAGGAAAGACGGCATTTTATGGAGCGGTTGCAGGCTCAACAGCGCCAATATGAAAGACTTTTGGGGGAATTAGAGCAAAAGTTGCAAATGTTACAAAACCCCGATGCTATTTGTCCTTTATGTGAGCGTCCTTTAGATGAGCATCACTGGAATACAGTTGTAGATAAAACTAAAGTTGAATTCAAGGATACCCAAGGACAATTATGGGTATTCCGCGACCAAATGGCAGTTTCAGAGCGAGAAATTCAAGTTCTCAGGCAGGAATATCGCAATGTTAACAGTAAATTGTCACCTTATGAAGCTTTACGGGAACAAAAGGGAGAATTAGCCGCACAATTGCAAGCAACCAGCGAAGTTGATCAGCAGATACAGCAAATCGCTGATGAAAAACACAGATTAGAAACAACTTTGCATTTAGGTGATTATGCACCCCAAAAGCAACGCGAATTGCAAGAATTAGAAGAGTATTTGCAACAACTCGATTACAACGAACACAATCATGCTCTGGCTCGTAGTGAAGTTGAAAAATGGCGATGGGCAGAAATTAAACAAGGACAAATTAAAGACGCACGCAAGCGACAAGCCCAATTAGCAGCGAGAAAACCGCAAATTCAAGAATTAATCGCTCAATTAGAAAATCAAATTAAGATAGAACAAGTTGATTCCGAAATTGCTAAAGAAATCAAGGATTTAGAAGATAAAATTGCCCAAATGGGTTATGACAACCAACGTCATCAGCAAATCCGTATAGATTTAAGACAAGCCCAATCTTCCCATTTAGGCTATCAACAACTGCTCAGCGCTCAGCAGCAATATCCCGAAATCAAACAGCGATCGCAATCTTTGCAGCAAGCGATAACAGGCAGGTTAAGCGAAAAACAAAAGTTGGCTGCTCAAATTGACAGCATTGTGGCACAGTTAGAAAAAACTGCTAACCCTACTACCCAAATTCAAAATTTAGAGCAGCAATTAGCCAACCGTCGCCGTCAACTCGATGATAAAATTGGTCATCTGGGACGTTTACAGCAGCAGTTTCAGTATTTGGACAACTTGAAAATTCAGTACACCGAACAGCAACAGCAGCTAAAAGTAGTCCGCGCTCAACAGCGGGTTTATCAGGAATTAGCGCAGGCGTTTGGTAAAAATGGTATCCAAGCACTGATGATTGAAAATGTTTTACCACAGCTAGAAGCCGAGACAAACAAACTACTTTCCCGATTGAGTGCTAACCAATTACACGTACAATTTGTTACCCAAAGAGCGGGGAAAGGTAGTAAAGCCAAAAAGAAAAATGCCAAATTAATCGACACTTTAGATATTGTCATTGCCGATGCTAGAGGTACACGAGCATACGAAACTTATTCGGGTGGAGAAGCTTTTAGAATCAACTTTGCAATCCGTTTAGCATTAGCTAAATTACTCGCACAGCGAGCCGGAGCAGCCTTACAATTACTGATAGTTGATGAAGGATTTGGTACCCAAGATAGTGAAGGCTGC
Source organism: Richelia sp. SL_2_1 (assembly GCA_012033205.1). Lineage (GTDB taxonomy): Bacteria > Cyanobacteriota > Cyanobacteriia > Cyanobacteriales > Nostocaceae > Rivularia. The sequence goes on from JAAUSO010000062.1 coordinate 29,686, forward strand.
GACAGATTAATTGCAGCAATCAACGCCATCGCCCCCGATTTTGCCTGCATCCTCACCGTAACTCATATGCCCCATTTAAAAGAAGCCTTCGCCGCCCGGATTGAGGTTAACAAAACCCAGAATGGTTCTACAATCAGGATGATGATTTAATTAGCGGGAATGGATTTATAGATGGTGACAATTAAAAAGCAGACCCGAAAGCCTGCTTTACAAAAATTATCAATCAATAAATCAATACGGTTCAGTTAAGAAAATATTTGAGAATTGAAATCTAAACGAATTAACCTTCTGTAGGGGGTTTGGGGGCGGCAGAATGCCCCCAATCGGGGGTTTGGGGGAGAATCCCCCAAATCGTGGTTTTTTCGATATATTTTGACATATTGACCTTCGGCTTATCAACGAAAAAAGCACTAACTGAACCGTATTGATCAATAAATTTGTTTTAAAATTTGTAACTAAATACCTGAATTGCACTATTTTGTGGTATATCCCTAGGAGTAATACTAATCGTATCAGTATTACTACGACGTACCTCCATACCGCTCATTACCGTAAGAAAATCATCTAATGGTGCAATATCACAATTATTTTGATCGGCAGCTTGGGTACGATAATGAGTAGGAATCACTAACTTGGGATTCAAAACTTGAATTGCTTGTCTGGCTTCTTCGGCATTATAAGCTTTATCGCTACCACCAACAGGTACTAACAGTACATCAGGACGGCCCATAAGGATTTTTTGCTCTAAAGAAATAGGTGCAGCAGCACCTCCTAAATGCAAAATATTAATTCCGGCTTGATTCCATTGCCAAGCCATATTTATGCCAAAGCGTTTTCCACCAACGCGATCGTGATCTGTGGCAATTCCTTGGAATTTAATTCCATTAAGCTCGTAAACCCCCGGTTGATACATTAACTTCGGTTTTCCAGGTAAGCCTTCCACCGCACCTTCATCCAACAACTGACTACTAATTAGTACTAAATCTGCCGCAATATTGGGTGGACGATAGCCAGCAGTACAGCCTACAGTACGAAAAGGATTTACTAAAATTTTCGTACCGTTACCCGAAAACAAAAAGCTTGTATGACCCAACCACTGAATTGATAGCGAACCACCAGATTGGGCATTAACCCGCAATCCAGAACTCAAGTTAGCAAACAACGCACTTGCTAAACCGGCTCCAGCGTAGCCCATCAACTGTCGTCGTTTCATTTACTCTTCTCTCAAAGGTAATTTTTCTAGAAAGTTTCGCAGCAATTGCTTTCCCGAATTAGTCAGGATACTCTCTGGATGAAATTGGACACCTTCTACGTGAGGAAAGTTCCTGTGTTGCACTCCCATAATTGTCCCATCTTCAACCCAGGCGGTGATTTCTAATACATCCGGAATCGTATCTCGCTCGATGATTAAACTATGATACCTGGTTGCGGTCATCGGATTCTCTAATCCCCGAAAAACTCCTACACCCCGATGAGAAACTTGAGAAGTTTTTCCATGCATCAAGTCTGGTGCAGAAACAATTTTACCGCCAAATACTTGACCTATACTTTGATGTCCCAAACATACACCCAAAATTGGGTAATTAGGTGCTAATTCTTCAATTAATTGTAAAGAAATTCCAGCATCTTCCGGTCTTCCCGGACCCGGAGAAATAACTATACCATCGGGCTTTAACGTCCGAATTTCATCCAAAGATATCTTATCATTACGAAACACCTGAATTTGGGCTGCGACAGGAAAATCTACAGCTAATTCTCCTAAATACTGCACCAAATTATAGGTAAAGCTGTCGTAATTATCTATGACTATCAGCACAGCGATTCAAATCCTCAGTTTTATCTGGCTATGCCTAATTTGTTCGATGGTTTTGGCTATTGCTATTTCAGGTTTATAGAGATAGACAATAGAATCAATTCGAGCAAAGGAGGCAATATAAGCATAGCAGCTACTAGTACCGCCACCAAGGCTGAAACTAGCACCGCACCAGCCGCACAGTCTTTAGCAATTTTCGCTAATTCGTGATATTTTTGCTCAACAGTCAAATCAACAACAGACTCAACAGCGGTATTGAGCAATTCCAAAGCTAAAACTAAACCGCTAGTAACTGCAATTACCGCGACTTCTACGGCTTTCAGATGCAAAAAAACGCTCAAGCCAATTGCCAGAGCGCAGACAGATACGTGGATGCGAAAATTACGTTGAGTTTGAAAAGCGTAGGTAATTCCAGCCCAGGCATATTTAAAACTCACGAACAGGTTGGAGGCAACAGCCCAAGATAAGTCTCTTTGTTTAGACACAGCTGTTTCTAAACTGTTTGGTTTTGGTGAAGATGAAATTTGCTGGGACATAGGCATAAAGATATGAATAACGTAATATTAGAATGAAATTTTTCTGGAATTTTAAAGGGCTAATTAATATTTTGACAATTTTCTACAGGAATATACTAAAAATAAAAGCACAATTAAAGCATGGCATAGAAATAACCATTTTGTGAATCTATTCTATGTTAATATCAATACCTAATGTCTTCAGTAACATTACTTGCTTTTCCATCATTCTTTGCAAACTTTCTTCATCCGGATGATCCCATCCGATCAGATGTAACAAACCATGAGATGTTAACCAAGCTAATTCAGTTTGCAAAGAATGACTTTGCTGTGTTGCTTGTTTTTGGGCTGTATCCACAGAAACGATAATATCCCCAAGATATAAGGGTTCTGAGTCATCTGTTTCCATAATTTGTGGGGAATCTACTTCCAAAGCTGCAAAAGCCAAAACATCTGTAGGTTTATCTTGATCGCGATACTGAGAATTTAGGGTTTGAATTTCTGAATCATCCGTCAAACGCAGTCCAATTTCATAACTAGGGGCTTGAGGAATCTCAGATTGTAGTATATTCACCCATTGACAAAACCAATTTTCCCAATATTCATCCCCATTTCCTACACCTTCCTTTAGAGAAGATTGTTGATAATGATTTTGCACATAGACTTGAACGAAAAGCCGTTTATCCACTCAATCTCCTTTTATTAACGAGTTAGATAAGCAAGACCAATCAAAACAGCCAACAGTCCAAAAGTAGTAAGTGCAAAATGCTTTAGCGAGGTGCCACCCTTTTGCACCATATTCCGCATTGCCAACTTTGTATAGCTGGGTTTATCTTCATTAGTAGAAGAATTGTTCATAGTATTCATAAAAATTTAATAACAACAAACTCTTCTACCAATCTAACAAATTGCTGACAAATGGAGCGCTACACAGCGTTTTTTTCAGCAAAGCGAAATAGGTATCAGTTAAGACCACCGGACGACGGGAGTTAAAAGTTAGGAGTTAGGAGTTTTGAGTTAGGAGTTAGGAGTTAGGGGTTAGGGGTTAGGGGTTAGGAGTTAGGAGTTTTGAGTTAGGAGTTTTGAGTTTTGAGTTATACAAATATTGTAGTGAAAGCCGAAAATCTCCCTAATTATCTTACATTACCCATTACCCATTACCCATTTTCGACAATTTGGTTTTGCTGTCGTAGATAAGTTTGAATGAACGAGTCTAATTCCCCATTCATTACATCAGCAATCGCCGTTGTTTCGACGTTAGTACGTAAATCTTTGACCATTTGATAAGGATGGAATACATAGTTACGTATTTGATTTCCCCAAGAAGCTTCCACCATATCACCGCGAATTTCCGCGATTTCTTGAGCGTGTTGTTCTTGAGCAACAACTAACAACTTTCCTTTGAGACGAGCCAGAGCTTTTTCTTTGTTTTGCAATTGCGATCGTTCTTCCGTACATCGCACAGCAATACCAGTAGGCAGATGAACAATTCGTACTGCGGTTTCTACTTTGTTGACATTTTGTCCACCTTTACCACCTGCTCTAGATGTAGTAATTTCTAAATCCTTATCGGGAATATCTAACACTACATTGTCATCTATCTGAGGCATGACTTCTATGCCTGCAAAACTAGTTTGTCGTTTACCATTGGCGTTGAAAGGGGAAATTCTGACCAAACGATGGGTACCCATTTCCGAACGCAAATACCCGTAAGCGTAACGTCCGGTAACTTCTAGTGTCGCCGATTTGATTCCAGCTTCGTCACCAGCAGATTCGTCAGTTAAGTTAACTTTATAACCATGATTTTCTGCCCAACGAGTATACATTCGTAGCAGCATCTCCGCCCAATCTTGGGCATCAGTACCCCCCGCACCTGCTGTAATCGTCACTAAAGCCCCTTTAGCATCGTAGGGACCAGAAAGTAATTGCTGTAACTCCCATTGATCGAGTTCTTTTTTGAGACTAGTAACGTTAGATGTAGCTTCGCTCAACAGCGACTCATCAGTGTCGGACTCCAAGAGTTCGATAACTGCCCTTGTATCTTCTAAACTAGAGTGCCAATTATGATACTGTTGCAGATGTTCCTTGAGTTCATTGAGTTCTTGCAGGGTATCTTGAGCCTTATTTTGGTCATCCCAAAATTCCGGCTGTGCTGCAATTTCTTCTAAATCTTGAATTTTAGCTTTGAGTGCAGGTAAGTCAAAGATAGTCCTGAGTTTTACCCAGGCGATTAGATAACGTTTCGATTTCGCGTTTTAGTTCTAAAACGTCCATATTTGTTTACAATTGTCAGCTTTAATGCTTCTAGAATCTGTGTATATTTTATATTTATCTTTGATTTTAGCGACTGTCTGCAAAATTTTCTCGTTTTAAGATTTTTTTATTTGATAATCGAATTAAATATAAAGACTTGGAAATGTTACCAAACTTTACTCATATTCAATATAAAACCTGGTAATACATCTTCACCGCTAAGGGTATGGGGATTATCCAGACATTCTACAGGCATTTGGGGATGATAAACGTAAACCTTGTGGTTTTTGCGATCAATTAACCAACCTAACTGTATTCCCGGTTCCTGCATATATTCTTGCATCTTTTCCTGCAACGGTTTGAGATTGTCGCTAGCAGACCTCAATTCAATCACAAAATCGGGACAGATAGGAGCAAATTTTTGTTGTTGCTCTTGCGATAAACTATTCCAGCGTTCTAATTTGATCCAAGAAACATCAGGAGAGCGTTCTGCACCAGTAGATAGTTTAAATCCTGTACTAGAATCAAAGCAAATACCTGTAACGTCTTCTTCCGACCATACCCATAGCTGTCCAGCTATATTAACATTACGATTTCCAGTTTCCGAGCCAGTAGGTGACATAATCGATATTTCCCCGTTTTTATTTCGTTCGATACGTAAATCGCGGTTTATCTGACACAATTCAAAGAATTGCTCATCTGTCATTGATGAAGGAAATTGTAAAAGTAAAGGAGATGAGAGCATGATTTTACTTACTTGGACTTATATTTCCTATTTTGAATCATATACATTTGATTTTCATACATATAATGTCAAAAAAATTAAATTAATTCGTTTTGTACCCAAATAAGAGAGACGTAGCAGTGCTACGTCTCTACATTCAATACATTTAATACATTATTGGTACAACAATACAACTACAACTATTTATTAGGTTGGGGAGTCATCCGTAAATAAGGTTTAATTTCCTCGTATCCTTTAGGAAACTTCTCTTTAAGAACATCTGGATCTTTAAGTGTGGGAACGATAACGCAATCATCACCATCTTTCCAGTCAGCAGGAGTTGCAACGCTGTAATTATCAGTTAACTGTAACGAATCAATTACCCGGAGAATTTCATCAAAATTACGTCCAGTACTGGGAGGATAAGTTAAACTCAAACGTAATTTATGCTCTGGGTCAATGATAAACACTGTCCGTACAGTTACTTTAGCGTTAGCGTTGGGATGAATCATATCATAAAGGTCAGAAACCTTTTTATCGTCATCCGCCAAAATTGGATAATTGAGTTTAGTGGTTTGAGTTTCCTCAATATCTCCAATCCAACCCTTGTGAGATTCTACATCATCTACACTAAGCGCGATCGCCTTTACATTACGCTTGTCAAATTCGGGCTTTAACTTTGCAACCGTACCCAATTCAGTCGTACAAACAGGTGTATAGTCAGCCGGGTGGGAAAACAGTACTACCCAGCTATCACCAGCCCATTTATAAAAATCAATTTCCCCTTCACTCGAAGCTTGGGTAAAGTTTGGTACTGTATCACCTAAACGGAGAGCCATAAACGATTTCCTGATAGTCAGATTTTTTGTATTCTACCTTGCAATGATCGCATATTACCTGCCAATCAGATAGGGTTTTAGCAGATTGAAACAAAATGTAATTAGTCTGCATATCAAATTACAGGTTTCGTAAATTAATTGCATTCCTCCGATATACATATAGATGCTTGTCGCCAATCTCTAATTCCAAGTCCGAATCGATTCTTTTTGTACTCGGATAAATTCATGATTCTTAGAGGATGTTTGAAAACATTTGGGTTCGCTTGGTTGCGTATATTCTTTTACTACTTATCAAAATAAATCAACTAACAAAAAAGCATGAGTAAACTATTAGGCTGTTTTTTACCACCTGTTGCTATAGTTCTTTTCCTGGCATTTTTTGTCGGAAGTTCAGCAAAATTAAATTGTCATAAACTGGAAAAAAACTATACCCAATGTCAATTACAAAAGTTCCGGATGTTTGGGCTGATATCAACATCTGTAGAAAATTTTAACCTAACAAAAACTGATGCAAAAATACTCATAGCCAGAGATAGCGAAGGCAGTAGCACATATTATAAGTTGTTGTTGTACGAGCAAAATAAAAGTTTTGAATTTTACGAGCATGGGAAACTAACATTTTTCGATAATGATGCAGAATCAGATAAAAAACGAATAGATACATTTATTGTAGAAGGAAATGAAAAAGCAACTTTACAAATTCATTCTAAATTGTATGTCAGAGGGACAAAATATATAGTTGAGGTGTTCATATACACCTTAATAATAATCTTAATATTCTTCATATTTCTAATTTTATGGGGTATTTTTTCTGCAATTGGTTCTGTATTCCGAAGATATTAAAAATTAGGCTTTTCTGAATCGTGGTATGAATTCAAAATATAGAGGCGCTAATTCTTGCGTCTCTATAAAGTTTTTGAAATGACTCAAAGGTTAAAAGATTAAAGGTTAATATTTAAACTCCTAACTCCCAATCCTAACTCCCCAACTCCCAACTCCCAACTCCTAACTCCCAAC
>JAAUSO010000246.1 GCA_012033205.1 Richelia sp. SL_2_1
CGCAGCTATTATTATCAGGAATCGTGGGAAGCACCACCTGTATAAACAAGCTCAGAAAATGTCTTCTTTGAAGAGTCTCTGAGAAGCCTATACCCTATCTGTACTCAGATGGGTGTAGGTACTTCACGCATATTAAGAAGGTGATTTCAAGTAAATAGATTAATAACGTCAAATGGGTGTGAAATTAGCTTTAAAGGCTATTAAAATAAGTTTTCAATGCCATCAGGGATAATACTGACTTGATGAAATCTTCATATTTGCTTGATAAAATTGATAAGTATGTTTGCTCAAAAGTACCTAAATTAGAATAAATTTAGAAAGAGAAAAATAAAATAATATATGCAAAAGTCCTGATGTAAAGGTATTCAATAAGAATTGTTCAATCAAGTATAAAGTGTTATTCTCCTGTGTGAGTGTGTGGAGCCTTCTAAATTTATGGTATCATTTATAACTCGAAATCCTGGTGACGTTCGTGGAGATTCTGCTTTTGATGCTAATGGATGGCAAAAAGCTTCTGCTAGTGGTTTTGGACACAACTCGTTAGTACTGCCGCAATCTCCTCTATTCGGTACAGATGGTATTCGCGGGCGAGTAGGCGAATTACTGAGTGCGCCTTTAGCATTGCAAGTCGGTTTTTGGACTGGTATAGTATTGCGTACTCGTGCCGAGAAAGTTGGTCCGGTGATTCTCGGACAGGATTCGCGAAATTCCAGTGATATGCTGGCAATGGCTTTGAGTGCAGGTTTAACGGCAGCAGGTTTAGAGGTGTGGTATTTGGGCTTGTGTCCGACTCCTTGTGTTGCTTATCTTACCAGCATTACAGATGCAGTGGGTGGAGTAATGATTTCAGCTAGTCATAATCCACCAGAAGACAATGGCATTAAAATGTTTGGTAGCGATGGCATAAAATTATGCAAGACTTTACAGCAAGAAATTGAAGCCGGATTGCGCGGTAAAGCATCACCTGCGGTGAGCATCAGCAATTGCGGACGACATTACTCGCGTCGAGAATTGATATCGGAATATGCTCAGATATTAAAGGGACCCTTGCATGGTCATGTAAATCTTCAAGGAATGAAGATTGTTTTAGATTTAGCATGGGGAGCAGCGGTTGGTTTAGCACCATCTGTATTCCAGGAATTGGGGGCAGAAGTGATTTCTTTGCATAATCAAGCAGATGGCGATCGCATTAATGTTAATTGCGGTTCGACTCACTTGGAAATTTTGCAAGGGGTTGTCAAGGAAAATAATGCGGATTTAGGCTTTGCATTTGATGGTGATGCTGACAGAGTGTTAGCAGTAGATAATACAGGAAGACCAATTAACGGGGATTACATTCTTTATCTGTGGGGAAATTCCTTGCAGCAAAAGCAAGAATTACCCGATAATTTGATTGTTTCCACAGTCATGGCGAATTTAGGCTTTGAAAGAGCGTGGAAAGAAATCGGTGGTCAATTTACCCGTACTCCAGTTGGAGATCAACACGTACAAGCTGAGATGTTCAGGGCTGGTGGAATGTTAGGAGGAGAACAATCTGGTCATATCCTCTGCCGTCACTATGGTATAACTGGAGATGGTTTGTTGACAGCTTTGCACATAGCAGCTTTAGTAAATCAGGCTGGTGTGCCTTTATCTGAATGGTAGATCGAAGCTTTTCCACATATCCGCAGCTATTGCATAATGTGCGGGTGGAAGATAGAGAGAAGCGCGTAGCTTGGAAAGATTGTGAACCTTTACAACAAGCTATTTCTCGTGCTGAAGTAGCAATGGGTAGTGCTGGGAGAGTATTAGTTCGCGCTTCGGGTACGGAACCTTTAATCCGAGTCATGGTAGAAGCTCAAGCAGCCGACGTTGTGACTTACTGGACAAAAGAATTAGTTGATGTAGTAGAGCAACATTTGGCAGCATAAAGAATTTTTGAGATTTGGATTGATAGATATTAGTTGTTGGTAGTTAGTGGTTGGTTGATAGTTGGACAGTTGCTTTTTTCAAATTTCACCTAAATACTGTCCACTAAGAATGTATAAAATATTATTTGTTAGTTATCATCAATTAACCACTATCTATTATCAACTAAGTATTTTTGATTAAAAAATCTCAAATCTCAAATTTAACATGGTCAAATTAAAGGATAAAAAAAACAAGAAGAAGAATAGTAATAAAAAAAAGCAGTCGCAAAACCAACAGCCTACCCTCACTCTTAAAGAAAGACTAGCAAAGAAACGTCAAGCAACAAGAGCGCGTCAAGAACTAACCAGCCTACTCTCCAAAGCCGGAGGAGTAGGTATTGTTTTAGGAATCGTGGCATTTTTCGCTGGGGGAATTAAATTAGCAATTCCGGCTGCCATGGGAGTAATAGTACTGGCACTTGCTTATAAATATCCTCGTCAATCTTTACTGTGGTTTATTTTTTACATCCCATTTTCAGGTACTGTTACTTATCTACTTGGTGGAAATGCCATACTTCAATTAGCTAAAGATGGCTTTTACATTCCTGCTGCTGTGGCTTTGTGGCAAAAATGTCGTCAGCAAAATTTACCTTTTATTATTCCTAAAGGTATTAAAACACCATTATTAATTTTATTAGGTTTATGTATTTGTACGTTGTTATTTGTAAATACAGTACAGCAATTTAACCCACCTCCTCCACCGCTATTTAAAACACCAGAGAAAGAAATACCTCTTGGTATGGGGCTTCTGGGACTCAAAGTATTCATGGGTTACATCCCGTTAATTACCTGCGCTTACTATTTAATTCGCAATAAAAAAGATTTTTTATTCGTATCGCGTCTTCAAGTCTTCTTAATACTAGTTTGCTGTATTTTAGGAGTTATTCAATATGCATTACTAGTTGTAGGTATCTGTGAAGGAACTCGTAACGCTACCGGAGTTGATTTATTTAAAGCCACATTAGAAGCTCGATGTTTTATTGGTGGTGCATTAGTTTACAGCCCCAGTCAAGGGATGATTAGGCTACCGGGTACTTTCGTTGCACCTTGGCAATGGGCGTGGTTTTTGATTTCCAGTACCTTTTTTACCTTTGGTACCGGCTTTAGCGATCCTTCCTTCAAATGGCGCATGGTTGGTTTGCTATCTTTGGCAATGGTGTTTGTCAATGCGGTGATTTCTGGACAAAGAATTGCTTTAGCCTTAGTACCTACTTGCTTAGTATTATTACTGATACTTACAGGTCAACTTGCTAACCTCAAGCGGTTCGTTCCCATTTTCGGTGGATTAATTTTGATTTTAACAATTGCGATCGCAAGTAATCCCGCAGTTGTGCAAGAAAGACTTGATAGCTTTATCAACCGTTGGAATGCTTCACCACCTTATGAATTTATTACCCAGCAATTTGAAGAAGTTGCTCATAATACCAAAAATCCCTTTGGTAACGGATTAGGAAAGGCGACTAATTCCGCGAGGATAATGGGACCGACTAAACTAGTGGAAACATATTACCCCAAAGTTATGTATGAAGTGGGAATTTTGGGAGTATTAGGGTTTTTGGGTTTAGTCACCAGCTTAACAGTTTGTGCCTTTAAAACTTACCGTAAAGTAAAAAACCGTAATTTCCGTGGTTACGGAGCCGCTTTATGGGTGTTTATATTGTTTATAAGTTACAACACCTATTATTATCCTTTAGATGTTGACCCGGTTGCTGTTTATTATTGGTTTTTCGCAGGGGTGCTTTTCAAATTACCAGAAATAGACAAGTTAGAAAGACTCAAAGAGGAGCAAAATCAAGAGGTGCAAGAAATATCTACTAAAAGTAAACGTAAGCAGAAAGTACTAGAAAATCCCCTTTGAGGATGGGGGAGTGAGGTTAAAGGTTAAAGGTTAAAGGTTAAAGGTTAAAGGTTAAAGGTGTAATAAATCTTAACTCCTAACTCCTAACTCCTAACTGCTAACTCCTAACTCCTAACTCCTAACTCCTAACTCCTTTAATCCAAAATCTAAAATCCAAAATTCCTATATGTCTGATCCTTTAATTTCAGTAATTATACCGACCTACGGGCGCGAGGAAGCTTTGCGTGATAGCATTGCGGACGTGCTTAAACAAGATTATTCTAATTATGAAGTTTTGGTGGTAGACCAAACCCCAAAACACAAACCTGAGATTGAAGCTTATTTAAAATCACAAGCAACAGCAGGAAAAATTCAATGGTACCGCTTGGATTGGGCTAGCTTACCCGGTGCGCGAAATTATGCAGTGCGACGGTGTGCAGGTGAGATAATTCTATTTATCGATGATGATGTGGTGTTGGAACAAGGCTTTTTAGCAGCCCATGGGAAAAACTACGAAAACCCGGAAATAGGTGCTGTTGCAGGAAGGGTATTTGACCGGATGAAAATGGAAGATTCTGCAAAAGGTTATACTCAGGGTGACGGTAATTATACAGAGATTGAATATCTACCTCCTCAAGCAATGGACCCTGGAATTGCTTGGTACTACATTGATTTGGTACATACGACAAAACCCCAGGAAGTTTTAACAGCTAGGGGTTGTAATATGTCTTTCCGTCGTGAATTGTTTGTTAAGCACGGACTGCATTTTGATGAAAGATTTCGCGGTAGTGCGGTACGAGAAGAATCGGATTTTTGCCTGCATATCCGTAAGACGGGATATAAAATTTGGTATGATCCGCAAGCGCATTTAGTGCATTTAGGAGAAGAGACTGGTGGTTGTCACGATATCAGTACTCGTTCTACTAAATATCAGTTTACCTTTTACCACAATCATTTTTTATTAGGGTTAAATAATTTGACTGTTGCTCAAGCTTTGCGTTTTTACGCTCGTTTGTTTGACTGTCACGTTCTGGGAAGGCCTCCTTGTCATAAAAGCGGTTCTCCGATCAAAATTTTAACTCGCGGTGTTTTTTATATTTTGGGCTTTTTCAATGCTTTAGGAACTGTGATTCAGTCGTTATGGAATGATGGTCAAACTTATACTCAGGAAGATAAGCAGGTTGAAGTAGTGGAAAGAAGTTCTAAGAAACCTGTGGGGAGTTTTTGAAACAATATAAACTCAGAATTGAGACGTTGCAATGCAACGTCTCTACATTAATATTGCGTTAAATAAAAAGTATTTTATTTGATCAGATTAGCATTATCAATCTTAAAATTTATTCTCTAAAATCATGAAAATATTAGTAGCTAGTCATACATATATAGTAGATTTGAATTGCGAGAAACTACGGGCTTTATCTCGATTGCGATCAGATATTGAGGTAACTGTAGTTGTACCAAAAAAATGGCGACCTGGGGGAGTTCAAAACAAAATTATTCAAACTCAATTTCGGGATGAAGGTAATTTTAGAATAGTTCCTGTTTCTAATTTTAGTCAAAATCATCAAGGATTACTTACTTTTGGTGCGGATTTAGTTCCTTTATTACAACAATTTCGTCCGAATATTATTCATGTAGAACAAGGTTCGAGAGGTTTGGCTTATGCGGAAATGATTACTTTAAATGCATTATTAGGGTTGAAAGCGAAAAATGTTTTCTTTACATGGTGGAATTTACCATATGATTTAAAATTTCCGATTTCTGTATTAGAAAACTATAACTTAGATAACAGTCACGGAATAATTTCTGGTAATCAAGATGGAGCCGAAATATTGCGCGATCGCGGTTATAAAGGACCAATTAAAGTAATGCCGCAATTGGGTGTAGATGAACGTTTATTTACGCCAAAATCACAACCAGAATTAGCAAAAAAAGTGGGAATTGAACCAGGTGAATTTGTCGTCGGTTTCGTGGGACGTTTTGTACCTGAAAAAGGTATTATGACGCTTTTAGATGCATTAGTTAATATCAAAGATAAACCTTGGAAATTACTACTTTTAGGAAGAGGGGAATTAAAAGACGAAATCAGCAAAAAAGCAGCAGAAAATGGCATTCAAGACAGAATTAAACTAGTTGAAAGTGTCCCTCATGATCAAGTTGCAGACTATATTAATTTAATGAGTACCTTGGTGCTACCATCGGAAACAACTTATAAATTTAAAACATTAACTTCTGTAGGTTGGAAAGAACAATTTGGTCACGTAATTATTGAAGCGATGGCTTGTAAAGTACCAGTAATTGGTTCCGACTCCGGCGAAATTCCTCACGTCATCGGTGACGCTGGATTGATATTTCCTGAAGGTAACGTTAAAGAATTAGCTAATTGTTTGCAACAGTTGATAGATAACCCAGATTTAACTGAAAATATCGGTCAAATGGGTTATGCAAAAGCAATGACACAATATACAAATACAGCCTTAGCAAAACAACAATTGGAATTTTATCAAGAATTGCTGAATACATAAAAGTGAAGAGTTAAGAGTTAGCAGTTAGGAGTTAGAAGTTAATTCAACAATAAATTATTAGTCGGTAATTTTGTGACGGGATAAGAGTAATCTAAAATCTAAAATCTAAAATTGATAATGCGAATATTACAAATAGTTCCTTCAATTTCTCTAATTTACGGTGGTCCTAGTCAAATGATATTAGGACTTGCACCGGCTTTAGCAAAACAGGGTGTAAAAGTTACAGTTCTTACAACTGATAGTAACGGTGATACGGGACAAAAAGCTTTGGATGTTCCGCTGAATTCTCCGATTCAACAAGATGGTTATGAAATTATTTATTTTAAATGTTCACCGTTTCGGCGTTATAAATTTTCTGTTGATTTATTAAAGTGGTTAAATAATCATGCTCATGAATACGATTTAGCTCATATTCATGCTTTATTTTCTCCATTAAGTAGTACCGCTGCTGCTGTATGTCGTGCTAAAAAACTACCTTATATTTTACGTCCTTTGGGGACTCTTGACCCCGCAGATTTACGCAAGAAAAAACAGTTAAAACAAATTTATGCAGCTATTTTAGAACGTCCTAATATAGCAAAAGCTGCTGCAATTCACTTTACTAGCGAACAAGAAGCAAAAGTTTCCCATAGATTTGGTGCGATTACCAGAGATTTAGTAATTCCTTTGGGTGTAAAGCAAATGCAGAGTAAATCTAGAGACCTTAAATTTAACCTCTTTAATAAATATAATATTCCTGAAGATAAACCTTTAATATTATTTATGTCGCGAATTGACCCTAAAAAAGGGTTAGATTTATTAATTCCGGCTTTAGAAAAACTCTTAAATGAAAAATTAGATTTTCACTTTATTTTAGCTGGAACCAATCCTCAAGACCCTAGTTATGAGAAAAAAATTAACTTCCAAATTCAAGCTTCACCATTAAATAAACATACTACAATTACAGGTTTTGTTACCGGCGAATTAAAATATGTTTTACTTGAAGCTGCCGATTTATTCGTTTTACCTTCCTATTACGAAAACTTTGGTATTGCTGTAGCTGAAGCCATGGTAACAGGAATTCCCGTGGTAATTTCCGACCAAGTGCATATTTGTCAAGAAGTTAGTAGCAGTGAATCAGGGTGGGTAGGTACAACCAATGTGGAATCAATTGCAGATTTATTGCGAGAAGCCTTAAAATACCCAGAAGAAAGAGAACGCAGGGGATTCCAAGCAAAAAAATATGCATTATTGAACTATAGTTGGGATGCGAACGCGCAAAGAATAATTCAAGCATATCAAGATATTATTAACGTAAATGACAATTGAAAATACTTTAATAGTCCAGGTGGCCGGACTTTGCTTGTGTAGCTGCGGTTTAAACCGCCAGTTACTTTTTCCTTAATGTATACCAAAATATTTTTATTCCGATAGTTATATGTTTAAATAAATTATCAGTAAGTGTCAGAACATACTTGTATATTCAAAAGTAAGTTAAATATAAAAACGCGGTTTTAACAAAAGGAAAACTGTTATGAGGAATGAATATAAAAAGCAGCAGGTAAAGTCAAATTGGAGACGCTGGCTTTTAGAGATTTTATTCCCAGATAAAAAGTTTGACGGACAATTCCAGAATCCCGGTACAGAAGAAATTTTTGATTTTGATGATGTGATGGCGAGGGAAAATCCCATTGCTTTTATTGCTCAAGATATAGCATATTATCCAGTAGGAGACGATAAAGAACTTTTTGCAGTATTTATTTCTGGACTTGGACAACCCGAAGAAATATCTTCTCAAAGGAGTTGCAGATACGCACAGACTTTAAATACTGGTGTTGCTAATATGAATAACTCTTCTTTTCTCAAAGAAAATCCTATTTTTAGTTTTCTTAATAAATATTTAGATTGGATAGATGCTGCTATACACCGCATCGGTTTAGCTGGAAGTCCTGCGATTAGAAATACAGCAAGTTTAATTATTTATGCCATAGAAAATGATAAAAGTCTCAATTTTTCCGGTGATAGTCATGGCACAATTTTGTTAGCTCGTGCTATCAATTTTGCTAAAAAAAAAGTTTATTAGTAAACATACAAAAATCTGGAATTTTTAAAGCAAGAAAAGTTCAGGAAATCAAATGG
>JAAUSO010000247.1 GCA_012033205.1 Richelia sp. SL_2_1
TCCTTAGCAAGGAGAGGGGAAGGGGGTGAGGTTCATCTGTATTCTATCCAACCAAAAACCGCTATATTTTTTGTTTGTGTAGCCGTCAAACGGTTACAAACCATTTCTAATCAAAACAAAAAGAGACCAATGATTCAGTAATCTCAACATTTCACGATTATTACACAAACAAACGCGACACCGGACAAATAAATTTCGGTAACATCGATGAAGTTAATTCATCCGCAACAAACAAGGTTTCTACTAACTTTAAAAGCGCTTTATCCCGTCGATAAACCTCAACTTGCTGCAATCTCCAATCTAAAATCCAATATTCTTGCAATTTTTAGGTTTGAGGTGGTTAATTGTGTTTATTTTTGCGAAAAATGGCATCAAGTCTCAAACAAACATAGCACGGAACAAACAATAAATATTTAGTCCACGCAGGTGGACTTTGTTTGTGTAGACGCGGTTTCAACCGCCGATTATCACCAATCACCAATCACCAATTACCTATCACCAATTACCTATCACCAATCACCTATTACCTATTACCTATTACCAATCACCCATTACCAATTACCTATTCATATCAAACGCAAATGTAGGCAATGTCACCTCAACACCATCCCCCAAACTCACACTTACTAAAAACTTCTCATCAAAGTTACCAACAACCCTGGTAAATAAGTAAGTATTCTCCAATTCTGAATTAACTTTTTGTTCTACTAAAATACCAGTTTGGTCACTAACTCTTAATTTTAAATTATGCGGTAAACTTGCTAATGCTGGTGTACCTAATATTAATAATAATGTCCATGAATTCGGTTCAGATTCTGATAGCAAATACCAAGTTGCAGCATACAACCGTAAGGGAACTCCAGCTAAAGATAAATCTTGATAAGCACCCCGCGCTTGCACGGGTATTTCTAACCCTTGTTGTTGCAGTTGCGAGCTAATTACTGTAAATTCTTCTACAGGACTTCGCATTACTGGCTGTGGTGCAATATTTGGTAATAAATTCCAAGTTTGTTCCGCTAAATCATCTAATTCATCCCACAACCAACGTCCAACATTAATTGCTGGTTGGGTAATTAATTTAAATATATCTGATAGATGTTGCCGTAAAGATGTTTCTTGTAACGTCTCTATTTGTGTTTGTAAGTTATATACCCAATCGATTAATTCCCGATTAGTTAAAACTGCGGTTGCTTGTTCCCATGTTAAAACTTCCCAAAGTTCTTTTACTTTTAATTGAGGCAATTTGCTGATAAGTTCTTGTTGAATTAATTCTAAATTTTCAGCGCGGTTTGTTGGGATTGTAGGTAAAGGAATCGCTGATGGTTCTAAGCAGCGTAAATATAATAATAACCTGTCTGGTTCGTTGCAAAACCAAGTTAAAGGTAGTTCGTATGTCCAATCTGAATCTGGTTGTAAATTAACATTTTGCTGTCTTGCTGATAATTCTTGATAGGATAAAAATCCTTGAATAATCGCTGTTTCTTCTTCTTCTAAAATTTCTACTAAAACGTAAAAATGGGGAATATATTCCGGTAAATCTATAACTATTCTAGTTAGATCAACTTGTTCGTCTATGAAATTTCCACTAGTAATTAAACAAAGCTTGAATTCACCTACTTTTAAATTGGCTATAGTAGGAATTAAACTTGCTAAACCTGGTTGTAAAACAGTACATTCATTGCGATTTATATTAAGAGAATTGCTTCTTGATTCTAACCAGTTTTCAAAAGCTGATAAACTTAAAGCATTCAAATAAGTTTGCCATTGTTTCGATTCATTTCTAATTTGGCTACTCAGTTCTATCGCTTGGTTAATTTGCGAGTGCGATAAAGATATTGCTTCTGGTGGTAATTGTTCAAATTCTAAGGTCATTGGTAGTATTTTTGTTGATAATTTAGTCATTTCGCTGATTATTTTTATTCCTAAATCAATTAATAATTAATATTTATAAGCAATTTTCTCATGTTCACTATTCATTGTTCTCTAGAATCTAAATATTGACATAATCTACTTGCAAACCTACTCCTTGTTGAATTAGTTTTTCCTCCAGCCGCTTCTATTTCCGCTTCCGCAATCAAATTAGTAACTTGTTCTGTCAACGCAATTGTAATTTCTAATTCTAAAGCTTGTAAAGGTTCCAAGTCAGAATAATTTTGTGCTAATTCCAAAACGCGAGCTTTTAACATAATCGAAAGTTCATGAGTGACATCAGCGCGAAATTCTTTAAGTTTGAGTAAACGAGTTACTTGAAACTGCGCTTTCATTTCAATAAGCTTGGCTATTTCTGTCATCGATAATCCCTGACAATGAAATAATTTTAATGCTGTTAGAAATTTGTTAGCTTTAATAACATCTTTACGCTGCATTTTACTTACCCGTATTTGTGTAACGCTAGCTAAGGCATTATCCAAACATTCTATAAACTGGGTACGATATTTTTTTAAAAACTCACTAATTTGATTTTCTTCTTGATAATTAATAGTATTACTAGAGCCTAAATAATTATGATTATTTCCGTCAGTAATATCTATCGATTCTTTAGCTAAAGAACCACCTCTAACGTGAATTCTATATTCCCGCAGATACTTGGCTAATTGTTGCAATTGTGCCATTAAATTATCTGTAGAAAAATTATATTTGCCCGTACTAAGACTGTTTAATCTATCGCTAATCTGCTGTAATTGTTCTATAGTTGGTGGCTGACATTTACTTGTCTTTCTAGCTCGATGCTGCTGTAACCTTTGAGCGCGGTAAACTATATGATAACTTGACAACAACCATTGATTTTGTTGAATTTCCGTAACAGTTAACGAGTGAAATTGACTCAAAATACGTTCCAACTGCTTAGGTTGAGTATCGTTAAGAATTGCCCAATCACTCAAAAGGTAAATTCCACATTCCAACAAAAACTTACTTAAAGCTGGATGCTGTTTTACCTTTCTACTTGTCCATGATGATAAACTACTTTGCCGTATATCAAAACTTTGTAATATTTCTAAAGAAAAGCATTGATAAGAGTTTTTCGGCTGCAATCTTCCATCATCATCAAGTACATAAGGAAGTAAATCCCGACTGGTAAAACCCCCAACAGCACCAAACTGCTTTTCTAAATTCAAGCAAACTTTTTCGATTTCCCAAGAAATAAAGCATAATAAACAGCGTTGTGCATTCATGGATTTATCAACAGATGCATCCCGATATAAATCTAACAGTCGTGACTGAATCTGACTATTAGAAAGATGATTGACATCGATTAATTCAATAAATACCTGGGTAAAAAATGTCTGTGCTGAAGGAATCGACTGAATTTGACGATTTCCCGCAGCATTAATTTTTATTAATGTCCAATAATATGTTGATGGATTAGTCATCGCTTTGCGTTCGGCGCAGCCGTGCGGCTGATCGCTATTATATGAATGCATATTAAATGACTAAGTAAATTTAACCAAGCATTTTTTCTAGACATTTGCCCTCCTTGCCTTGCTTCACCGTCATTAATTCTTAACTCTGAGCTACCACATGGTTATGCACTTTTTGTGCTTTGACGAGTAGTTCATCTACCTTTACTGAATCAACTCTAACAACTCATTCGTAGATATCTTGCCACTAATATCAGCGTTTTTCAATTCTCTTCTCACCCCGTGAAGTTAAATACACTAAAACCTCGCTCCTTCATAGAGAGGGAGTGAGGTAAAATTTGTATTGCACCCAAGTGAAAACCACTATAATTAATTTAATTACACTCAGACTCGCTTCCAATTAAAGCAACTGCATGAGGTACCGGACGAGGTACATAACCGACTAAAGATTGTCCCTTGTAAACTAAAGAGGTACTCGCACCCGAATCAAGCATTACAGCATCTTGAAATCCGGCTTTAACCAAGGCTTTACCAAGGTTTGCAGAATCGAGTCTTTTTGCTGAAATACCAATCACAGGAACACCCGATTTATTCATCCCCCAAAAAGCCCGAAAGCGTGTAGCATCGGCACCTTGGAGATAATCAAAGTAATTAGCAGGTTTTGCTTCCCCATTTTTAACCAGCCAAGCAGCACCCACAAAAGCATCGGTAACTCCCGACATTTCTGCTTGTATACCTTCTAAAGTATTATGTTTATCAGGTACAAAGGGAATGTAACTTACTGCATAAGGACTAATTAAAACTAAAGGACGACCCGTTAATTTTTTATTTTCACCTTTATTTCCAGGAATAAACTTCTTAGTTGAATAACTATAAACTGGTCCAATCATTACATTGGAGTTGAGGAATTTCAACGAAAAGAAAGTCCCATCTACCGCAGCAATAGGATTGATTCCACTTCTAGCAACAACTTCTTCCAACTGATAGCGACTATCAGCGTGAATAGTTACAGGTTTACCACCGGAAATCAACACCAAAGGAACATCATCGATTTTAGTATTAACACGTTGAATCGGACTGCTGAAGTTAAAACCTGGTTCTAGGGAAATTGTGATCGCCTTACCAAGAGGAACTACTGCCTGTAAAGGTGATGGTATAGTAGAAAATACATCTAATGCACCTCGATCAAAGTCACTACTATTGAGATAAGTTGATAAAGGTGAAGCAAATGTCTGCATCGCAACTTTCACACCCTGACTCGAATTACTAACCAAGTTGGATACATTTATGGTTGTTTTGAGCAAATGAGAAATTTGCTGATTCAAACCGTTATTTTGAATACAAGCATTGCTATTATTAGCAGCTTGAGCAATAGTTTGTGTAGTCGGAAATAATTGTAGAAAACCAAGTACATAAATCATTACCAGCAGCAGCTTAGTAACAATTTTGTAAGATTTATCTGGGCAAATCAAAGTTAGAAATCTGTAGCCGAAGACGGGATTTTTAGGTATTAACCTCATACTTCTTTGTCTCAGAAGAATTCGGACTTGTTGTCGTAATTACCCTGATTTAAAGCGATGGCATTAATACAGTAAAACTCTCAAATTAAGAATAAATAAACGTTTCTTTAAATATTGTTTTGTTGATACAAATTATTGGAATAATTCTGCGTTATTGTTTCGAGAACAACCTGAATTAAACCTTATTTTCTTAAAAACAAAAAAACCCAATATCCGAAAGATACCGGGTTATATTATGTTTTATTAAACACTTGTAATCAAGTTGCTTCGCTAACAATTACCAATTACCAATTACCAATTACCAATTACCAATCAACAGCGAATAATAACTAATCATCCGGACATGATATTAGTTAATTAACTTATATATTTTGGTTGATAACGATTAAAACACTCGATGTTGTAAACTTGGCATTTGACGACGAACTTGCTCAATTCTGGCGGGATTAATTTCTGCGATCGCAACACCAGGTTGTTCACCAGCATCAGCTAAAATCATACCCCAAGGGTCAATAATCATCGCGTGTCCATGAGTTTGACGACGATCGTAATGTATTCCTGTCTGCGCTGGAGCAATAATATAACAAGTATTTTCAATGGCACGGGCTTGTAGTAATATCTGCCAATGGTCTTTACCAGTAAAAGCAGTAAAAGCCGCAGGAACAAACATCACATCAGCACCTTTCTTTGATAGATGTCGATAAACTTCAGGAAAGCGAACATCATAACAAACTGAAAGTCCGATATGTCCCAGTGTTTTCGAGAAGTAGACGCTAGGTAGTTCTTTCCCAGCCATTACCGTACTCGATTCGCGATAAGTATTACCATCAGGAACATTGACATCAAATAAATGAATCTTACGATAACATAACAATTCCTCACCATTGGAATCGATCAAAGAAGCAGTATTATAAACCTTATCATTTTCATCCGAAGGAACAGGGAAACCACCACCAATCAGATTAACTTGGTAACGTTGAGCCATTGTTTTGAGAAAAACTTGAGTTTCCTTGGCAATAACTCCAGCTTGTGCGAGTTTATCTTTTTCTTCTCCCATAAAAGAAAAATTTTCTGGTAAACCCACCAATTTTGCACCTTTATGTACCGCTACATCTATCAATTCCTCAGCCTGTGCCAAATTTTTATGTAAATCCGGTACACTTGTCATCTGAATAGCTGCTGCTAAATAAGAACTCATCGTTGTATTAACCTTATAGAGAATTTACGGACGTTTTTAAAAATCAAAACATAAAATACATTTGGTGTAAAACTCAATCCAAAGTCTTTTTTTGAATCTCACTTATTCTGACCAAAAGCAACTTTTATTTATAAATATATACAATACATCGAAATATCGTCGAATATTTTTTTGGCAATTGCTTCCTTAAGGTAACGAAAGTGAGTATGATGTTTGCCGATAGTCATAGACAAATACCCCCAAGTGTTTATACCAGCAAAAGTAATCATATTTATAATTGCAGTAAAACAGATATTAAAACATGAACATAAATCAAAAAATATTTCAATTTGATTGATTTAAGTATATTTTTTTTTAATATCCGCCAATCACAACAAGTAAGTATGAGTAATATTTTTATCCCGGTTATCCTTGGTACCACCCGCCAAGGTAGAATGAGCGAACCTGTTGCTAATTTTGTCTACGAACAAGTAAAACAATGGCATAATGTTGAAACCGAATTAATTGATATTCGTTAACTAAAATTCCCCATAATTAAGCATCATTAAAAAAAACAAGTCTTGTCAGAAAAAGTTGTGCATAATTGAATTTAACTTCTAGGAAATAGAGAATAATAAATAATTTAGAAATTAGACTAAACTCCTTGGGGATACTCATCCCACAGACTCGTAATTTCACGTAAGCTTTGGAAATCTCCATCACCAAGTATTAAGTGATCAATCAAAGGAATGTCCAAAAATTGCGCTCCACCTAATAATTGACGGGTTAATTCTATATCTTCAGAACTAGGTTCAAGACTTGCTGAAGGGTGATTGTGTGCGACTATCAAACGGGTTGCACCTTGACGTATGACTTCCCTAAATATATCGCGAGGAGGTGCTAAAGTTTCCGTTGCGGTTCCAATTGTAATAATTTGGGTTCCCAATAAACGATTTTTTACGTCTAGTAATACAACTGCAAATTTTTCCTTTTGTTGCCACATTAAATCTTGACTCAATGCGGCAGCAGCAGCCGCTGGACTATCAATTAATGTACCTTCTCCCGGACGAGCTTGAAAAGCACGTTTGCCTAATTCTATAGCTGCTAAAATCGCTGTTGCCTTTGCTGGACCAATTC
This sequence comes from Richelia sp. SL_2_1, assembly GCA_012033205.1. Taxonomy (GTDB): domain Bacteria; phylum Cyanobacteriota; class Cyanobacteriia; order Cyanobacteriales; family Nostocaceae; genus Rivularia. The sequence continues at coordinate 7,194 of JAAUSO010000247.1, forward strand.
CAGGAATTGCAATCAATTCAGCGGCGGTGATATCTCGTAAAACTGCTAAAGGCTCGCGCTGATGCTTGCCTAATTCCTGTAAATATATTGTCCCAAACCTACAGCCGATAACTTTCCTGGACCTTGACCTGTACCTAATAGAATTGCAATTAATTCAGCAGTCGCTAAAACTTTTGCACCATGGGTTAATAAACGTTCTCGCGGACGTTCATTTTCAGCCATATCGGCAATTCTCAGGCAGTATGTCATAGATAAACTAGGGAATAACGATGATAGGTGTACCTATATTTAGTTATCCCAGTTTAAGCCGCAAAATTTACCAAAATCTAAGCAAATATTTAATTTTCTTTAATTAGGGTTGGCTTATTAGTTTTTTAGCTTAAACAAACATGTTGCCTCTCACCTACCTGTAAGGAGGCTCCGGAGATGAATTTTTGGGTGATGACGAATTGACCTCTAAACGAATTAATCCACAGGATTAACAGTGCTAGGGGTCGATAAGGAATCACCATTTTTAATTTGAAGTGTGTCAATAAAATTCTCAAGTACATGAGTCATAGTTGTATCATTTTGACTCGCGTACATTCTTAAAATATTTAATCGACGTTCGGAGAGCCTTAAATTTACTGATTTATTTTTCATAATGCCTGTTCAATGTCTTTACTATATGTTATAATACTAATAGGTCGAAAACAAAAGGACAATTATGAAAACTTCTTACCAATACAAAATTAAACCTAATAAGCAGCAAGCTGAAAAAATTGATAAAACTCTAGAAATGCTTAGACATCAATATAATTATATGCTTGCTCAAAGGTTCAATTGGTATGAACAAAATCGTTGTCCTATTGATAGATGTCCAATAAGCATTTGTCATTTACCAGAATTAAAAGAACAACCATTATACTACAATCAAAAAGCATCCTTAGTTCAACTAAAATTTGATAGACCTTGGTATAAGGATATTCACTCCCAAGTATTACAAGAAGTTCCAAAAAGAGTAGAACTAGCTTTTGATAGATGGTTAAAGGGTGATACTAACGGTAAAAAATCTGGTAAACCCAGATTTAAAGGTGCTGGGCAATATAAAACTTTGACTTACACTCAATTTAAACAGCATAATTTTGCTAATAACAAAATAACGCTTTCAAAAATTGGAGACGTTAAAGTAATTGTTCATCGTCAAATACCAGATGGTTTTGATATTAAAACGGTTTCTGTTA
>JAAUSO010000248.1 GCA_012033205.1 Richelia sp. SL_2_1
ATGTCTAAGAAATTTTTTGTTGCTGCTTTGACTTTTTGTTTCCAACTAATCCGAATTAACCCAATCGGTGGGGAGTTCGCTCAGCAGCCCTTACCCAGTAAGGGCTACAGGAGCCAAATCGACGCATCTCTGAAAAACATTATAAATGATGCCCAAAATTCCACAAAACACCAACCTCAAACCCTTGCCTAGCAAGCAATCGACGCATCTCAACGGAATAATAGGCATTTGAGCGATTTGGCGAGATGCGTCGATTTTCATGTTCACTTTATCTCCGTAATAGAGCTAAAACCTATATAACATAATAGTTTGGCGGCGCTTTAGGATGTTCGCTACCAATAGTAAGGACTCTGGAAACGGCATCCTCAGAAATCCAATAAAATCGCACGTTGTCTTCGGATGGTTTAACGATTTTTTTTGATTTCTCAAAAGTTGTCGCATCTCATCCAAATTCAGAAAGCATTCAAATACAGAAAATTGTACTCTTTGCCCATAACCTTCTAAAAAGTTGGATAACTTAGTGCGTCTTTTATCATTAGGAATATCATATACAACAACCACTAACATTTTCAATAGGATGTATAAATACTTAATAAAAATTATATTTTTAAAACCTTTATTTAGCAATAAAACGTCCTACTGAATTATAGAAAATCAAACAGAAACTAATCTGCCCTTAAAAAGGATTCATAAATATTATCAGATAATAAACAGCGCTTATATCTCCTAACTTGTAATTGAATTGCGTGTCTGTAGGTTACTTGAGAAATTAAATCAGGATGAGAAATTTCTTCATTCATCCGACTTTCAAACTGTCTCAGAAAAACTCTTCTAGCAGTTTGGCTTAAATATACTCCTCCTGTAGTCGCTACTACATCAAAATCCTGTGGTTTAAATAAAGATTTATTGATAATTGTCAAAACCAAACTATCCACAATAGGAGAGCGAAATTCTTCCATCAAATCAAAAGCTAAATATGTCTTTTGTCTATCACCATAGTGAAAGTTACCGATATATGGTGAAAGTCCTTCGACAATAATAAAGCTCAATACATTATTAAACAACAGCGTATAGCCAAAACTCAATAATGAATTTATCTCATCGGTAGGAGGTTGTCGAAATCTCTGGGAAAAACTAAATTTAGGATTAGTAATTAACTTACCAAAAGCAGGAAAATATCTTGCAGCAGCAATTCCTTCATAACCGCGCAGAGTATCTAAATTATCTACATAATTCAAAGCATCAATATCTTGATTTATTCCATAGATAGCTCGTTCCACATCTTCTATTTTCCGTCTGCGATTTAATCGCATCAATAGCTGTTTGGAATTCAATAATTTACCTAAAACAACATTTCTTGATACACTAAATCGAAATAAATCATCATTACGTCTTTCTACTTGAACTAACTGATTATCTAAATGAATAGATTCTTCACTCCATAAATGACCTTGATATTTACCGCTTTGGCTTAGAAATACCACCGGAATTTGTTCTTGCAAACAAGCTTGAAGTACGGGAGTTGATAATTGAATATTACCAAATACTAGAATTTGCTGCACATCGCGAATCGGAACTTCAAGTTTCGGCTTTTCTGAAACGTGAATAATAAAGCGTTGATAGTCTTTATAGATATTTGTTCCTTGTTCAATTAAGTAAATAGCTGCCATTTCTTGATTCCAAATATTTTTTTGAAAAGGACTATCATCCTCTTCTATTTCGATAGGTTTTTCTGTAATTGTTTCGGCAAAATACGGTTTGTGTAAATAACGTATATTTTCATAACCCAAACCTGCAAAACCGTTATTTATCGAAGTAGAAGTTTCGACTAAAGCTAAACTATCTTCTTCTTCCAATAGGGGTTCTGATAGTTTTTTTTTACTAGTTTTATTTCTACTAGTAGTTTTTTCCTCACGATGACTATCTATCCCTGACTTCAATTTGGTTTTATTCGCATCTACAGGGAAAATAGCATTTTCTAAAAAACCATGACCTAAAAATCTAAACCCGCGTTCAAAGCTAGTAATTTGGGTTTTCTCGGTATTTATTTCTAATCCCATTGAATCTAACAAATTAATAACTTCTAATTTCGCTGTTAATATTCGTTCTTGACTAGTTGATAAAACCAAAAAATCATCAGCATAGCGCACGATTTTTAAATCACTAGCGCTAATAATTTCATCAAATTCATGAAGATAAATATTCGCTAAAATTGGAGAAATAACTGCACCTTGAGGAATACCTTTTTGAGGTAAAATTATTCCTTCTCTAGTTTCCACCCCAACCGATATCCAAGATTTAATTAAACATAAAATTCCTGGATGATCGAGATGTAACCTTACTTCTTTTAATAACCGATGATGGTCGATATTATCAAAAAACTTGACAATATCAGCATCCAAAACCCACACATAACCCATATCTCGCCAATCAGCAATTTTTTCTACCGCATTGATATAAGATAAATTAGGACGATAAGCAAAACTGACTGATGAAAATTTTTCTTCCATTACCGGACTCAGCACATTTAATAAAGCCTGCTGAACGATTCTGTCCCGAACTGTTGGTATTTTTAATTCTCTTTGGGTGCCGTTTTTTTTGGGAATAATTACCTGTTTGCAAGGAAGAGGTTGATAACTTCCATCAGCCACAGAATTCATTAATTGATAAATATTAACCGTTTGATTTCCAGCAAAATGACTAATTGTTTCACCATCAATCCCCGCGCAACCGCGTTTATCGGCAACCTTTTCCCAAGCACGCTGAAAATTATTAATATCTATGAATTTACTAGCAATATCGTTCATGAGAAGTAAGAAGTGAGAAGTAAGAAGTCAAGAGTAATAAACTTGTAGGGTGCTGTGACGGTAACAGAAAATTTTCGATTGTGACAATAATAATTTGAAATTACCGTCACGCACCAATCAGTATTTAGAAGTAAGAAGTAAGAAGTAATTAATAATTGATAACTGCTCACTGTTCACTGATAAGTGATAACTGTTCAACAATTCGCTTTAATTCTTGTACCATCCACGAATCAGCATCAGTTTTCAAAAATAATTCCAGTAAATGCCGGTAATACCATAAAGTTCCTTCTTTCCCACCTTTAAATTTGTCCCAAGTTGATTCTCCATTCTTAGATAAATCTCTCAAAATACTGCGAGCATTATGTAATTTATCTGCTAACGATACCCTGCGAATTGAAGCACAAGCACCATGTAAATTATTAATATATTGCTGTTTGCGCTCTTGCCAAGGAGATTTTGGTATAGTATCCGCATCAGTGCAACCATCAACTATTTCCGCGACTCTTGCACCAAACATATCGAAAATTACTTCACGAGTTGCTTTTCCACCTTGATCTTCCACAGCATCATGTAATAATGCAGCTATAGCTTCATCTTCATCACCACCATCTTCTAAAACTAATGCAGCTACACTCAATAAATGACTGATATAAGGTACATTACTTCCTTTTCTTATTTGTTTGCGATGCAATCTTGAAGCATAAACTAAAGCTTGTTCAAAACGATTTGTTAAAAAAATTTTTGTGTTGTATTCAAATTCATGTCAATCTCTATAAGTGAAGTTTGTATGTTTCTTCCATTTCTTTTTTCATTTTTTCTCTTAAATCCAAAGGTAAAATCACTTCAACATTTGGACACCAAGCTCGCAAACGCATAATAATATTATTATCATCAACTCGATAATCAATTTTGCAATAAGTATCGCGTTCCGAACGAGATTGTACTGTGGAAATTAGTTTTTTCTGTTCTACAGATGCTGCTGGTGTGTAAGATTTAATCAGCTTTTCTACCTGTTTACGAGAAATTTTTTTTAAACATTTCATCTCTTTCTGTTCCTTCGATATAATTCCCATAAAAATATTGGTCGAATCTTAATATTAATAATGCTCGCGGTTTATGAATATCAAATCCCCAAACTTCTGACATTTTCTCTTTGATTTCATCGGGATTTGGTGGATATTTCCCGTAACATTTACTAAGAAATTTTTTAGGAATACTAATATTCTCAAAATCATCAGATAGTTGATCTAATGTGATAATTTTATCAATGCGATAGTCATACCAATCAATTTGACTCCAGGGGTTCTTTATATCTGGCTGAGGAATTTGCCCGTAAGCAAATAAATAAGGTGCGCGTTTATAATAGTAAATACAGACTGGATAAACAATACAATCAAATGTACCTTGGTATAGTTTTGCGCTACAGTATTTTAATTTAATTAATGGTATTTTGTCTTTTTTCCATATACTTTTTAGTTTCTGTTGTAGTAGTTCTATATGTTCGTTTAGTCTGGAATGAACTATATATTCCGCATGGATAAAAAACCTTTGAATCCCATTAATCGGTTGCGATAGTGAATTATTAAAAGCTGATAATTCACAATTTGTGAATTGTTCTGAAGTACTTTCGTTATTTCCTAGAGAACTTGATAAAACTTCTGGAAATTTATTGACTTTTACATATATAATTTTCCCGCTATATTTTTTGGTATTTAACCAACCTAAGTTTACTAGAGATTGAAAATCATTGTCTTTTAAATTACGAGCAGTAACTGCAAATAAACGTCCTTCTGGTAAAGATTTAGAAAATTTGTTATTGCCAGTTAATGAATTATTTTCTTCTTGTATATTTTGTGATTGAGTCTTAGTGATTCCACCTTGAAGTAGATTATTTAATTCATTACCTTCAAAAGAATAATATTTTTTTAGCGATTTACACCAGTCATTTTCATCAATTTTTAAACTTGATGAAAACAGCCATTGTCTTAGTTTGATAGCACATCGGCATTCTGATGTTACAAAAGCTTGGCTTAAATCATATACAGGATGTAAGCTTGGTATACAATCACGTTTATGATATTTCTTGGCATCAATAAAAAATAAATCACGCCATTCTAAAAAAGTAAATTCTTCTCCTAATTCTAATTTAACCTCATCACTTTCATCCCCATAAATAGAACGTAAAACAACCCATAGTCTTACAGCTTTTGCTAAATTTTGCTTCAGAGAACCCGCTGTTAATATCTTGAGAACTTCAACATTAGGAGGATAGTTAAAAACTTCTCTCTTCATTTTGCCTTGATTTTTACTTTTGGTAGATGTCTCTACTTTAGCAGTAGGTGGAATATGCTATTTCCATTTCCTTGTTTAAATAATAATAACTTTACTTTTTATTTTGCTCCCGCAAGTAATTAGTATTTTATTCATTACGGAAATATTATTATGACTAAATTCCAAAAACGGTTTAATGCAAAAATGAAAGAATGGTACGATAGTGATAAAAGCATTACCAACCTTTTTACTACAGAATACCAAAGAATGCTTGCTTATCTATGGGCTTTTAGCGAAGCCAGAAAGTCTGAAGAAAATATTTCAGAAATTAAAGAATTTGGCAGTGCAAATAGGAAAGCTATTGGAGATTCAAATTATGATAATTTGCTTCGTACAAGAGACTATTGCTGTCGTTGTGGAGAAACATATAGATTAGAGAACCTATCTATTTGCGTAGAATGCGATAATCTTTTTTGCTATCGTTGTAATCGTAGAATATGTGGTTGTAGTGGGGAAGTTGTAGGCTAGATAGTTATTTAAACTCTCCCGGATTCCAGACGGGAGATTCTAGCAGTTCATTTAGTTCAACCACTACACAATCAAAATTTTCGGGAATTAGTAGAGCGAATTTTACCCGATTGGGAGGAAAGAAAAGAATGGCTCGCGAAAAATGGCGCGGTTTTTACTTTGTAAAGTAATTTGGAAAGTGTTTCTTCAACTTTCATCTCGGTAAACTTCCCGACGATGTTTTACTTTAACGACAGTTACTAATAAAATATCATCATATATTTGGTAAATAATTCGATAATCGCCAACTCGAATACGATACAAATCATCATCCTGTAACTTTTTAACCCCACTTGGACGAGGTTCTATTGCTAATTCTTGAATTTTTGCATCTATTCGTTCTTTAATATCTTTTGGTAGTTTTTTAAGTTGCTTTGATGCACCCTTAGTCAATACAAGCAGGATAATTCACGCAGTTTCTCTCTTATATTCTTCCCATGATATTGTTCCGTTTCTCTTCGCATCTGCTAACTCAGCACGAGCATCTCTAATGTCTTCTTCATCTTCTAATAGTTCTAGAACTTTTTCTAAAGTACTTTCGGGTGCTATATCTAAATGGGCAGATATTAATTGAATTAAATCTTGACGTTTTATTTTAGTTTCCATAGCTATTTATGTTTCTTTCCTAAAGGTTATTATAGACTCATTAATAGCAAGATATCGTATGTTACTTATTTGACCCAATCTCAAATTGTATTTGGTTGAAAAGAAATTAATGCTTACCGTCCAAGTGTTGATTTCATCAAACAACCATAATAATTGGAAAAAAATAATGATTCAGGCAATTGGTTCAGAACAGGTATTCGTTTCAAACTTAGAACAATTCATCAGTAAAGCTGACAAATTTATCAAAACATATTACTCAGGTGTCAGCGATGAAAATCACATTCAAGAAATAGTACAAGAATTGAAAAATTTAGTATTAGATACCGACTTGAAACAATTGGAAATTGATTACCAGTATCATTGTGAAATTAAAGACTTGATGGGGGATTACGATGATTCGGCTTGGTTTTAACTGGATGTGAAAGGTTTATTTAGTTTTCGACTGCACTATCATGCTTTGAGCGTGGAAATTACGGCTAGCGCCGCACTGCGTGAACGACTTCGGTTAAGCCTTTGACACCTCTGATGTTCATGCATTCATAAGGGCGATACTCCTCCGGAGTCGTTTCACGAAAGGAAAGCTTCTCAATGTTTTCAGACATTCGCCAGCTTCTATGTACTAAATCGTAGTATCATACTAATTATCAAATAATCATATTACGATAGTTGAAAAGCTTGAATCATAATTTCATTCAGTTTTTGTATATGTTTAGTTGTTAACTGACCTAAGCGTCTTACTATTAAAAGACGATTTAAGGTAGCAATTCTTGTAACTCTCACTTTAGAAGAAATACGTAACGCTGTTATGGCAAAATCTGGATCGGAGTCTAGTATTGCAAATTCTTCCGATGTCAAATTATTGACATTCTGAGATGAGATAAAGCGTCTTAGTAATTTCATTTTTGGCAAATCTACCCACAATATCACCGCAGGACGCAATTTTGTTTGACTTAAATCTGTGAAGGGAAATTGAGTTAAAACAATGTCACCTTTACTCAAGGTCATCAAACTGGTTCTCCATCTTCGGTGCTATAAATATCAGGTTCATCATACAGGAAATCTAAAGCTCCACCTTTTTCTGCGAGATGCATCAGTTCTAAGGTTGAAGGGTGACTGACATCGCTAAACAATTGTTTTTCGAGTAAGGCTTGTTCTTTTGCAGAAAGTGAACGGATAATTTGTACTAAAGTATCAACTAGTTGAGTATTCACGGCTTTAAGTATTTGTGGATTGTTCACAGTATTTTAGGATTACCTAATATTTTAATTTTACATTTCTCCATCCTCAACTGCACCTAATGCTTTAAGCGTGGAAATTTCAGCTTCGGTTAAGCCTTTGACACCTGTGATGTTCATGCGTTCGTAAGGGCGATCGCGTAAAGATTTCAAACATTTCCCTGTTTCGATGTCCCAAATATTGATAGTTTCATTACTACCACTACTTGCGAGAATTTGAGTATCTGAACTAAAGGCTAATGCACGTACTTCATAAGTATGTTGTAAATTTTTTAGGAATTGACCAGTTGATACATCCCATATTTTAACGGTTTTATCATTGCCACCACTGGCTACTATTTTTCCATCATTACTAAATACAACTGCTTTTACCCAATTTGTATGTCCCTGCAAGGTAAAAATGCATATACCAATTTTTATGTCCCATAATTTAACAGTTTTGTCGTTGCTGCAACTCGCAACTATTTTTCCATCGGGACTCCAAGAGACTGAACCAACCCAACCTTTATGCTCTTCAAAGATGCGTACACATTCACCAGTATTCGTATCCCATAGTTTTATTATTTCATCATCACCACCACTCGCAAGCATTTTGCCATCAGGACTAAAAGAAATTGCTCGTACCCAACCAGTATGTGCCTTAATAGTGTTTGTACATAGACCAGTACTTGTATCCCATAATCGAACTTTATAATCACTACCACCACTCGCAAGCATTTTGCCATTAGGACTAAATGTTACTGACATTATTTGATTTGTATGACCATATAAAGTATTTAAAGTGGGTAGCCAGCTAGCGAGGTTTCCGTAATCATGGTTCCTTTTCTAACTAGCCCCCTCCGAACCGTGCTTACGAGATTTCCAGGTACACGGCTCTCCAGTATTCTGCTATCACGAGACTCGTTTA
>JAAUSO010000249.1 GCA_012033205.1 Richelia sp. SL_2_1
CGTTTTATTAAATATCAATGGTTAAAAATTGATGCCTATGAGAGCTATTCTGTTTTAGTAAATGCTGTAGAAGATATCCTCAGAAACTTTGGGACGGAATATACAATTAATTTTGTCTAAGTACTTACAATGGCTTTTACATTAACAATAACGGCAATATTACATTTAATAACCCACTAGACATCTACAGTCCTTTTTCTATTACAGATAATACAGGTACGCCAATTATTGCTCCATTTTTTGGAGACGTTGATACTGATGGTGGTTCCGTAACGCCTTCTCCTGGTGGAAACTCCACTGGTTCTAACCTTGTTTATTGGGATTTAAACCCCGTTGATGGTACTGTAACAGTCACTTGGGATGATGTTGGCGAATTTAACAACGGAACAGTACCTAATGCTTTCCAATTACGTCTTACAGATATAGGTGGTGGTAACTTTACTATTGAATTTCGCTATGAAGATATTCAATGGTATACCGGAGGCGGAAGTGGAAATGCACGAGCAGGATTCTCGGCAGCTGATGGTACTAATTTCTTTGAGTTATCCCAATCTGGTACTGAAGAAATGCTTAACCTGGAAACAGCTACCAATATTAATCAGCCAGGGGTATATAAATTTTCTATTGTCAATGGAGTTCCCAACCAATCGCCAACAGACATTGAATTATCTGGAGCAAATGTAGATGAAAATAGTGATAACGGTATTGTCGTTGGAAATTTAACCACTGCCGACCCAGATGCAGATAATTCACACACATATACTTTGGTAGATGATGCAGGCGGTCGTTTTGCTATCAGTGGAAATAAAATAGTTGTTGCAATGGTGGCTTATTAAATTATGAAACCATTACTAGCCACGAAATTATTGTTCGTACCTCAGATGTAGGTGGTCTTAGTTACGATAAATCTTTTACAATTACTGTCAATGATGTTCCAGAACCAGACCTAAGTGTTACTAATGTTAGCGCTCCTCAATCAGCTAATTTAGGAGAAACAATAAAGGTAAATTGGACGGTAACAAATATTGGTGATGGAGCAGTTTTACCTGATTGGGTTGATTATGTTTATCTATCTGACGATACAACAATTGATGAAAACGATACGCAATTAACTACGCGCACAATTAATTCATCAACTCCTTTAGAATTCAATCAGTTTTATGAAGAAAAGCTAGTCGAAATTACTATTCCCGAAACAACAGCAACGGGTAACAAATATTTGTTATTTGCAGCAGATAGGAACGATAACCTACCTGAAGATAACAAGGAAAATAATGTTTTAGAGCAAGCTATTACTATTACTGCTCCTGATTTGCAAGTACAAGTTGATTCGCTTTCAATTTCTGCCAATCCGACATTCGGTCAGTCGATTAATCTGAACTGGACAATTCTTAATAATGGAGATGGAGCAACATCTTTGGGATGGCGTGACCGCTTGTATTTATCTAAAGACAGAACTCTCGGCAATGAAGATGATATATTGCTGTGGACTGAGAATATAAATGATGATTTTGTATTAGCACCGAATGGTGGTACTTATAATGGCAGCACTACAGTAAATCTGCCTTTAAATCCCACGTTGCTAGCAGATACTTACTATGTTTTGTTGGAAACTGATATAGACAACAAACAAATAGAAAATGACGAAACCAACAATACAGATGATTTAAGTCAGCTTATATCACTGCCACCATTACCAAATTTGATTATAGATAATATTACAGTTCCTACTTCTGAATATTCAGGGCAGCGCGTGCAGATTAGTTGGACGCTTCAAAATCAAGGAGACGCTGCGGTAACTGGTCCTTGGTTTGACGAAGTTTATTTTTCTGAAGACGATGAGATTGGAAATGAAGATGACCAATTAATTAAATCTTTTGAGTTTACAGGAACAATTGAAGCAGGTCAATCAATTACTAGAAAGCAAGAAATTACTCTGCCGATAGATTGGAGTGGCGACCGCTGGATTGGGGTCAAAACTGATTCAAACAATCAAATATACGAACACAATAAAGAAGACGACAACGAGTCAATTTCCACCCAGCCAATTAATATCCGGCTTTCTGATTTCCCTAATCTAAAAGTCTCCTCGGTTACTCCTCCAGATTTTGCTTTTTCTGGTGCTGAAACAACAGTTAGATGGACTGTTCAAAACATAGGAGATGCTGCAACAGAAGCTGCCTATTGGTATGACGAGGTTTGGCTTTCTAAGGATAACGAACTTGATAGAGATGGTGATTATTATTTGGGTAAGACGGTTAACTCTAAATACCTCAACCCTAATGAAAGCTACAACAATTCACTTACTACAAGTCTTCCCCTTGGTATTGGTGATAACTGGCACTTTATTGTTGTAACTGATGCCCCTTTCTCTACATGGGCAACTAATTATCCTGATGGTTTGGTTTATGAGTACAACAAGGAAGATGACAATGAATTGTCTTCTGTTCCGACTCCTGTAGAACTCACTTCACCACCAGATTTACAAGTTACTCAAGTTACGATAGCACCCAGTACGCCGTTTTCCGGTCAGCAAGCCACTGTCACTTGGACGGTAACGAATACAGGAAATGGTGTTACTCAACCCGGACAAGATGAATGGTATGACAAACTATACATTTCTAAATCACCCGACAACACTCTTGAATCCCATTATTTAGGACAATTAAAACACACGGGTTCTTTACTTGATGGTGAAAGTTATACTGCAAGGAAGACAGTAAATCTGCCTATTGACAAATGGGAAGATTATTTTGTTGTTGTTGCTGATGCAGATAAACAGGTTTACGAACAAGCTTTTGAAGACAACAATGTAGGTTTCCTTGATGCGAATACCCAAGATGAAATTGATACACCTACAAATATTCTTCTTACTCCACCAGCAGATTTGACTGTTGATGAGGTAAGTACTTCCCAGAACGCTGTTGCAGGTACAGAAATCACAATCAACTACAAAGTTAGCAATTCGGGTCTCTCTGATACTGCTCTACGAACACCCCGTTGGAATGATAATTTCTACCTGTCTACCAGCAATACTTTTGACAAGGCTACTTTTTATCAGGATGCCATTTATCTTGGCAACAAAAACCACTATGGTGCTTTAACTGCTGGTGGATATTATAAAGATACTGCAACTTTCAGCTTGCCCGACAATCTTGACGAAGGAAATTACTACGTTTTTATTATTACCGATAGTGGTAATGAAGTCTTCGAGCAAGATGATGTTGATGAAGTCAAGCAAACAAATTTAGCTCTAAGCAATGTAGGTCACAACGTTAATCCAGTTAGTATTATTTCTCGTCCTGCGGATTTAGTAGTTACGGCAGTTAATGCTTCTCCTACCGCTGAAGCTGGAAAAACAACTCGTATATCTTGGTCTGTTTCTAATCAAGGAACCGGAGATTCCGCTGCAAGTTGGAATGACCGCATCATTGCTTCTACTAATAATACCTTGGGAGATGGCGATGATATTGAACTAGCAAGATTTAGTCGCAATAACGGTGTATTGTCGGCAGGTGAAACTGATTCTCGAACTGAAGATGTTTTAATTCCTTTTGAGTTAAAGGGCGAGTATCATCTATTTGTTCAAACCGATACTAACAATGATGTTTATGAGGCAGATAAAGAAAATAACAATGACTCTACCAATCTGCCCCTTACTACTATTAATGTTAATCGCAATACTCCCGATCTAGAAGTATTTGATGTAAGTGCCGATGATGGTATATCCGGGAAACCTTTGACTGTCAGTTGGAAGGTGAAAAATATAGGAGAGGGTCCTACCAATACAGATTACTGGTACGATGAAGTTTTCCTTTCTACAGACCAAAGTATCAGCACAGATGATACGTATTTAGGAGCAATTCGTCACAGTGGTGTTTTAGGTGTTGGTGAAGAATATCCAGTTACTTCCACTTCTGATTTTATAGTTCCCTTAAATATGTCTGGCGATTATTACGTAATCGTTCGGGGTGACAGCAATATAAGTTACCCAAGATATTCCAACCGCGTCCTAGAAATCTCAGAGGAAAACAATAAAGATTTTATTACACTTCCAATTAATATCACCCTTAGCCCAGTTCCAGACTTGCAAGTAACTAGCGTTGATGCTCCTCAGACTGCTATTAGCGCTCAAGAATTATCTCTTTCTTGGACGGTAAGCAATTTTGGTGCTGATTCAGGTAATGTCAACTGGACAGATGCAGTTTATCTTTCTCCTGACAAGATATTTGACCGTTCCAATGATATTTATTTAGGAAGTTTCTCGCATACGGAAGGTTTAGCTAATGGTGATAGCTATACAGAAACCCAATCCTTTACCGTTCCTCGTGGTTTGAGCGGACCTTTCTATGCTTTTGTTGTCACGGATAGCAGAAACGATATTGAAGAACGCGGTGACAATTTTAATAACGATAACTACGATGAAGTAGCAACTCAAGTCATTCTACCGCCACCTGCGGACTTAGTACCTGTTGCTGAAAGTTTTTCGTTTAACGCTAACGGTATTCCCGGACAGTTCGCTACCATCAACTACACTGTAAACAATCAAGGAAACGATGCGGCTCTAGGTAGTTGGTCTGATGCTTTATACCTCTCTACTGATAACCAGTGGGATATTAACGATACATTAATTGGACTGTCGCAACATTCTGGAGATGTTGCGGTTGGTGGTGAATACAACGGTAGTTTGAATGCAATACTGCCAGGGGTAGTTCCTGGTGATTACCACGTTTTACTTCATAGCGATATACGCAATCAAGTCCCAGAAACCGACGAAGAAAATAATAAAGTTGCCTCTCTAGGCAAGGTGACAATTGATTTTGAGTCGTTAAATATAGGAGGAAATGTCACCGGAAGTTTGGCACAAGGACAAGAAGTTTACTACAAAATTGACGCACAAGCAGGTCAAGCAATTCGCCTACAGCTCGATAGTGCCAACAATAACGCGGTTAATGAACTCTATATCCGCTACGGTGAAATGCCTACTAGAGGGCAGTTTGACTACACCGCAGATGACCCATTCCAGGCAGATCCAGAATTTGTCGTACCAGTTGAAAAAGACGGTACTTACTACGTATTAGTTTACGGTAACAGTGTCAATGCTTCTAGTTATACCCTTAGCGCCACAGACATTCCCTTCTCGGTAATTAAGGTAGAAACTAATACAGTAGGTAATGTAGGTGAAGCGACTCTTAAAGTAGAAGGAGCGCGGTTTGATAGCGGTACTAGCTTTGAGCTAATAGATGAGCAGGGACAAGTAATTTCTCAAACTCAGGTCAGGTTAGAGGATAGTACAACCGCGTTTGTGACCTTTGATTTCACCGACCAAACCCTTGGTAGCTACAGTATTAAAGCCACTCAAACTAGTGGAGAAATCGCGACTCTTGCAGATACCGTTACGGTGCAAGAAGGTATTGGTGCCATAATAAATGATACGATTAACGGTCCTCAAAGGGTTTGGGCTGGACAAAAATACCCGATTAATGTCAGTTATGGCAATAGCGGTGATGTTGATACTGAGGCTCCGCTACTTATTGTCCGCAATAAGAATTCTGCTACAGGTACTACTTCTCGTTACAACAATGAAAATCAAGAAGACAAAGTAGTTCTTCTGTATGGACTAGGTAAAGATGTAGGAACAGATACCTTAAGACCCCAAGAAAGTCATAGTATTCCGCTTTACTTCTCACATTTGGGAACTGAAGATGAAGACGCAAGTGTTATTGTCGAAACAATCAGTTCTGACAATATTGAATTTATTAGTTTTGAAGACTGGGCGATGCTCCAGCAGTCAACTAAACCGGACAGTCTTTCCGATACTGACTGGAACGTTTTCTGGTCAAACGTGCAACCAGGGATTGGTCAAACCTGGGGAAATTACGCAGAGTTAATTGCTCAGTTATCTGAAGCTTACAATCAGCCAGGTGAAAGGATTTACGATGTCAAAGAGCTTTTTGCTCGTTGGTATGCTGATACAGATTCAACTCTTTTCCAATTTAAGCCACGACCTTCCATTTCCGGGCAGTTAATAGATGAAGAAACTGGTTTACCAGCTACTGAAGTAGTTTTGAATTTGTATCAAGAAGAACTACCAGGAAGATACTTCTACCAATTTGCTACAGACGAAGAAGGAAAATTCAAAGTAGATTCTCTCGGTTCTGGTACTTACAAGCTGGCAATTCCCAATGGTTATTCTTTCGCCGATTCCAATCAATCAGTTGGTTCTATTGATGCGAATGATGCATTCTACACTATTCCCGTTGCTGTAGATAGTGGTGATATTGATTTAACACTAGATATTAATCCTCCCCCTCCACCACCATTCGACCCTTCTTACTTGGAATCGTTTAAGGAAAACTATCCCGAAATCCAACAAGAAATGGATGAGATAATTGATGGCTTATCTTCTGAGGGTTCTCAATCATCTAACTCATCTGGTTCTTCAGGAAATACAAGTAGTAACTTAATTACCGAACCTTCTTCAAATGGATTACCTATTCCTGCTTTTCCAGGAGGAGGAGGAGATATTGTTATTGATACTCCATTCGGAGATTTTAAATTTGGAAGCAGTTATTCTCGCGATGAAAAAAGAAAATGCGATGGTGCTTATGCCGAAGATAGTTTTAAGGTAAGCGCTGCAACACCTACAATAATTGAGGATGCAGCAATTTCTTTTACTCCTGCTGGTTCTCTAAAATTCAGGAGTGATTACACCGTTGATAAAAAATCTTGCCTTTATGAGCATGAAAAGACGACAGTATCTGCTGGTATTGATTTTGTCGTTACATCTACAAATCCATTAACTACAGTTCTATGGATAGTTGAAAAACTTTATTCAAACACTGAAGTTGCACCTGTTTTAGCGTTTATTAGGGATACTATCGACAGACTTCAGAAAAACATTCCATTTATTGAAGAGTATGTAAGTGCTAGTGTTAGCCTGGGTGGTGGTTTAAGCGGCAAGGCTGTCATAAATGACGATGGCGCAATCACTGGGAGTATTCTTAATAATCTTTCTTTCAAAGGGGCATTAAATATAGATTTTACTGCGCTTGATATACCCTTCAAAGCGTCTATAGCGCTGAGTGGTGTGATTACTCGGCAAATGCTTCCGTACCCATTCTTGCCAGAATATACTCTCTCAGCATCAGTTTTGTTACAAGTCGGTCGTTTTCAATTTGCCCCTTCAACCAATCCAATCTCTATTGGATTTAAACCTCCTCTTCCTTTTCTTCCACCAGGAAGAGAATTCGGAAGAGGTCTTCTAGAAGTTTTTAGACGAAACCTTTCCGATTACACATTGCCTGACGATTGTAAATGCGAGCCGGAAGATTACAGTCCGACACTTTTAAAATCAGCAGACCCTAACGATATTCTCGGACCATCTGGCTACGGAAGCGAAAAGTGGATACCAGCTACTGACCCTCTGGAATACACAATTCGCTTTGAAAATATGTCAACAGCTACCGCACCTGCCAAACAGGTAGTAGTTACCCAGAAGCTAGACTCTGACTTAGATTTGCGTAGTTTCCGTTTGGGTAGCTTAGGCTGGGGAGACCTTGTTTTCCAAGTACCGGAGAACCGAAGCTTTTATAGCGAACGCATTGACCTGACGAGCGAATACGGTATCTATGCTGATATCACTGCCTTTATTGACATTGCGACTGGGGAAATCAAGTGGGAAATTAAAGCAATTGACCCCGAAACTGGTGATATTCCTACAGACCCACTCAAAGGCTTCTTACCTCCTAATGATGAAAACCGTATAGGTGAAGGCTTCGTTACCTACACAATAAAATCCAAAAACGATGCAAATACAGGCGATCGCATTGATGCTGAAGCCCGAATTATATTTGATAATAACGAACCAATCGATACCCCCAGTATATTTAACACCTTAGATGCCGGAAAACCAACTAGTGAGGTTGCTTCACTGCCTAGTGTTAGTGAAAGTACTGCCTTCTTAGTGAAATGGGCTGGTAATGACGAAACTGGTGGTTCTGGCTTGGCGACTTATAACGTATATGTATCTGAGGACGATGGTTCTTTTGAACTGTGGCAAGGTGGAACAACTTTAACTGAGGCAACCTTTACAGGTGAAGCAGGTCGTACATATAAATTTTACAGTCTTGCTACTGATAATGCAGGCAACCAACAAGATGTCTCAACAGCTACCCCAGCTACTGTAGAAATTTTGAGTCGGGGTACGTTTGATTTTAGCGCTCCAAGTTTCAGTATCAACGAAAACGGAACGGCACTGGCTCTGTATATTATCGTACCATGAAAGGTAATTGAGAACAGAGTAATTAGCTATTGAGCTAAGTAGACTAGGTACGTAGCCACCTTGCGGAACTCGAG
>JAAUSO010000250.1 GCA_012033205.1 Richelia sp. SL_2_1
AACTGCTAACTCCTAACTGCTAACTCCTAACTGCTAACTCCTAACTCCTAACTCCTAACTCCTAACTCCTAACTCCTAACTCCTAACTCCCCAATTTCAAAAAATCGCGGCAAGATAGAAATAGAGATAATTTAAATTTAGGTAATCAGTTATGTTTCCTTTCTGGATGAATTCTTGCTGCGGTACTGATAATTTTTCTACTACAAGTCATCAAGAGAACAAATTAAAATTTCTCAAATTTATGAGAGACAACGTAGAAGCAAGATTAGCCGCTCTGAATGCAGCGATTGAAACTATCGAACGTCAGATAAGCCGAAACCGCGATACTGTTTAAGAAAAGTTAGGAGTGAGGCTCTGCCTTATTTCCTTACAAACATTCACCAAAATTTAGCCCACCTTAACGGTGGGCTTTGTTTTTTGCTTCCCCAGACTACTAGTAATTCATTTCATTAAATTTGATGGCTTAATTAATATAACCTTACTAGTAGTCGGATTTTACCAGAGATCTTGTAGAGACGTTACATATAACGTCTCTACATTACGTCGGTAGACAAACAAAACCGGTTGAGGGGCTTATTATCACCCTATCCCTTTCCATCTCCCCCAATCTTTTTCAAACTAGCCATTACCTGAGACTTTTGCAAAACTCTAATCAAACTTTGGGCTTGGAGTTTATATAAAGGTACAGGCAAAGTTTGAGGTAAATTATTGATTAAATCTCTAGCTTTATTAAAGGGATAATTAGAATATTTGACAATTTGATTTGCACCTTCAAATTTAGCTTCTTGAGTAACTGCACTTTCAATTACGATTTGCCAATTTTTAGGATAAATACCAATTCTACCTGCTTCCATTCTTTTTAATCCATCGATGGTTGCGAGTACAACTAAACGGATTCCTGGTTGTATTTTTCTGTATTCTTTGGGCATGATTTCCGCAGAAATCCCTGGTTTTTGATATAAAATTGGTACGACTCCATAACCATAAGCAATTTCCGAAAGTAGTAAATCATTTAAGCTATCAACTTCGGTAAATTGATATTCAGTAACTAAAACTGTTTGATTGTGAAACCGGAATAAATCGAGAATGTTTTCACCAAAAGCTGCTCCAGCAAAAGCTTCTGATGCTACTGCATAAGCTGAGATAATTTGAGCGCTGGGTAATATTTCAGCTAAATTTTCACTCAAACGCTGTCCAAAGGTACGAATTACTAAGTTAGTTTCAGGATTGATTTTTCGAGTTTTTAAAGCTATTTCCACATTTAACATTTCGTCTTCTGTAGTTGCAATTATACTCTTGGCTGTGGAAAGATTTACTTTTGTTAAAGATTCATTTAAATCACCTTCAAAGAATGTGATATCGGGTAATTTATTGTTATCAAAATCATCTTCTAAAGCAATTCCCACTACAGGTTGATAAAAGTCTTGTAATATTTTTGTGACTCTACTTCCTACTCTTTTAATACCAATAATTACGATATGTTCTTGTTGAGGAACTTCAGTACGTCGTTTAGAAAATAGAAATTTGGTAGATAAAAGTTTTTCGGTGGCTAAAGCATATAATACACCGACAAAAGCAGTTCCAGCTAAAGCTAATCCTAGCGCTACAATTTGCTTGACTACAGATTTTGTAGTTACACTATACAAAAAATCTGGATACCCGCTTAAAAGTAAACTAATTGTGATATAAAAAGCATTAAGATTATCAGGATTCTCACTTTGATCTAAAGAGTTAAATAAGATAGTTCCAACAATTGCTAAATGATAGTTACAAAAACTGAAATAATTACTACACGGCGAACCTGGGAACTGGAATGCCAATATTCTAAAAGGTTTTTTCTAATATTAGTAGGTTTTTGCAAGATTCGTTTTTGCTTACGATTGTTATTAGCCGATTTTTTTTGTTGTTTGGATAGTAATCTATCAAATTCTTGGACATATATCAAAGTTGCGCCATCTTGAATTATTGTTTCTGAATCCCAATCATAAAAGTAATTAAAGTTATCATTATCATTTGGTAAATAGCAAAGTAACATCCGCGAATTCGAATGTAATTCAAACAGTTGACGACGGTGAAAACTATCTCCAAAAGAAACTTGATGCTGAAATACTCCCAACCAGTTACCATCTAAATTAAAATATCCTAAAGAATTTCCCCCCAAAGCTGCTAAAGCAAAGGATGCTGCTGATAAATAAATCGGATCGTAAGCAACAAAATTGCTCAAGTGTTCTTCTAATAGTTGATTTAAGTTTTCTTTGGTTGAACGAATTACCAAACGAGCGTTTTTATTAAGTTGTCTAACTGCGATCGCAGTTTCGGCGTTGATTAGTTCATCACTGGTGACAATCAGTACAGCGCGACAAAGTTCGATTTTTGCCCGCTCAAATACACTATTATCACGACAATCACCAATAATTAAATCATCAAGTAAACTATCAACACCAGGAATTCTCCAACTATTTGGCTGTACTAACTCAATTCCAACAACTTTCACCCCGAATTGTTTTAACGCAACTACACAATGCTGTCCCAATCCTCCCAAACCGCAAACTAGAAAGCGTTCATCTGTAAACGATTGATTCTCTGCCATATATGTAATTTATATTACTTAAAATCATTTTGAAATTAATTGCGAGGGATGTAAAATATCAAAAATATTTAGTTTTTTCGACTCAGTTTTAGTATTTTAGACTTTTACTCCAAAATATCTAGAGATTCGGTATACATAAAATTTTAATCCAGTTTATTTCTCCGCGATTCCCGAAAATATTTTTACGTTTCAGAGTCAAGAGTAGTTCGGTGAGAAGTTGGGTTTTTACGAACAATATCCGTAAAACCAGAAAATTCTCATCAAAACCCAACTTTTTTTCGTAATATCAAGTCCTAGAGACGCGATACTATGAGCGTCTCTACAAGAATTTTCTTCTAATTAAGAATTAACCAATTCTTGAAATTTCTCTTCTTTGGCAATTGGTTCAAAATCTGGATCATTTACAGCATCTTCTTTATATTGGGGATTTAATTTAATCGCTGTTTGTAGAGTTTCCACAGCTTGATTTACTTTACCTTGATAACAATAACAAATTGCTTTATTATAATAAGCGCTAGAGTAGTTTTCATCCATTTCTAAGGCTTTATCAAAGCTAGTCAATGCTTCTTCATCTCTTTCTAATTCAATTAAAACATAACCCCGTTTATCCCAAGCTTTAGGAGTCGGATTAAATTCAATCGCTTTATCAAAAGAAGTAACTGCATCTTCATAACGTTCCAACATTTCCAAAGCTAAACCCCGATTCATCCAAGCTACACCGTCAGTTGGTTCTACTTCTACCGCTCTATCAAAAGATTGAAACGCTTCTTCATGGCGCTGTAATTTACCTAAGATTACACCTCTATCTACCCAAGCTTGATGATAATCTGGTTTAATTTTCAAGGCTCTGTCAAAGCCAGATATGGCATCTTCATAACGCTTGATTCTTCCTAAACTCATTCCCAAGACAAACCACAGTTTTTCATTATCTGGCTGCTTTTTCACAACTTTACCAAAAGCGGTAATTGCAGCTTCATAACGCTTGATTTCCATCAACGCTAAACCACGATGGTACCAACTATCGGTATGATTCGGGTTAATTTCTAATACTTTATCAAATATGGCGATCGCGTCTTCATATTGTTTCAATTCCCACAGTGCTAAACCCTGTTGATACAAAAATTGAGCGTTATCTGGTTGGATTTCCAAGGCTTGATTATAAACCTCAATGGCTGCTTGGTAATTCCCGGTTGTAAATAACTCGTTACCACGAGTCACAAATTCATCGAGATTTACAAATAATTGGGGATGATTGGATTTGAGTTTTTCAATTGGTTCGATTACTTTCTCTAGCTTTTGTAAGATTTCTCCAACGGCAGAAGCAGCAATTTCACTGGGTGTAATTTCGGATAGTTTTTGTAGTATTTGCTGTTTCTCAATTTCTGCATCGGATTGCACTAACTGTAATTGTTCACTTAAGGTAGATTCTAATTTATCTAATTTTTCCAAACTAGAATCTTTGCGAGCAGTAATTTCCGATTGTAAAGCAGCAAGTTGTTCGCGAGCGGTATTTTCTAATGTTCTTAAACTTTGCAAAGTTTGATTTTGTTGAGATTCAACACCTTCGGTAGAAGTTGAAATTTTGGTGTTAACTTCTGTTTCCAGATTTTGGAGTAATTGCCAAGCCGAATCCTGACGAGATTGTATTTCAGATTGTAAAACAGCAAACTGCGATCGCAATTCTGTTTCAAGTTGAGACAAGCTTTGTAGAGTTTGCTGTCTTTGCGCTTGAATTTGCGATCGCGATTCTGTAAATTCCGCAGTTAAGGAAGTTTCCAGATGAACTACGTTATTTTGAGTTGAATTAACTTGCTCTTGAATCAAATTTTGAGCTTGCTGCAATTGGGCATTGATTTCGGAGCCTAATTGTGCGAGATTTTGCAGCATAATATCTTGCTGCTGCATTGCTTTTTCTCTAGCTTCAGCTTCGATATCATCAAGTTGCGGAGTAAAATCGGCTTCTAATTTGTGTAAATTCTGTAAAATTGCATCACGATAAAGTTGAGCATCTTGTTGAAGTTGGGAAAGTTGATTAACAAACTCGGATTCTGTACCGGCAAATTTTTGAATAGTTGCATCTTTTTGGGTTTCTAAATCAGTATGTAAATGAGAAACCGTTTGATGAAATTGATTCTCGGCAAGTTGCAAATTTTCCAGAATCGCATCTTTTTGAGATTGTACGTGAGTGAGAATCGCCGATAATTGAGGAGCAAAGTTTGATTCTAACTGCTGTAAATTATGTAAAGTTTGCTGTTGCTGTGCTTGAGTCGCTGATTGCAGTTGTTGTAACTCAATTGTCAAATCGGTTTGGGACTGCTTGAGATTTTCTACCGCTAAATCCTTCTGTTGTTGTAAATCTGCTTGCAAGACATTTAATTTCGGTTTAAACTCCGCAGAAAGACTTTGTAAAGAAACCAAAATCAAATCCCGTTGCTGCTCTGCTGCTGACTGAAGTTGCTTCAACTGACTTGTAAAATCAACTTGCGACTGCTTGAGATTTTCTACCACATCATCCTTTTGTTGCAACACCTCCGATTGCAAACCTTTGATCTGCGGTACGAATTCAGCACTCAAGCGTTGCAAATTTTGAATAATCGAATTACCTTGCTGCTGTGCATTTACCTGAAGTTCCGTCAGTTTACCAGTAAATTCCGTATCTAACTCATTCAAAGCCTGGTTAAAAACATTAATTTGTGATTCAATATCCGACAAAGCTTGTTGCTTCGACGAAGATAAATCAGCAACCAACAGCGATAAAGCTTCTTGCTTACCACCAATATCTTCCCGTAAAATTTTCGCTTCATGATCCAACTCATCAACAACATCTTCCGCTTCTGTGATGAGTTTCTCTACCCTTTGATTTGCATTAGCGATTCTTGCTTCTAAATCACCCAATTCCTTGAGACGAGCCGTCACCAAATTCGTTACTTCCCGAAAAACCGCACGTCTTAACAAAAATATCGCAACAATTACCCCAATCATTAATACAACTAACGTAGCGAGTAGAGTATTAAATAAAAAAGTAGTTTGCCCAAAAGCGCGATTTGCTTCCGCTTGTACCTGCTCCTGTACCCGCTGACGCTCCTGCAATCGTTCCAACTCCTGCTGTGGAGTCAGTGCTTGAGCAACGACATAATTATCAGCTTCAGCCGTCACAGGTTTAGTACCAACAACCCCAACAGACATTAAAAGAGTTGAAAGCATGATATTGCCGAACGAAACCAGAGCAAAAACTTTTGAATTAAAGCGTTCCACAACTCCCTTCCCTTGTCTGTTGGTAATTATAGTTAACGCCTATATGATAGCGGGTTTTTGGGAATCATTGGGAATCAAAAAATGGAGGGATAGGCTTCGGGGGAGATAATTTTGTTCTCACCTAACGACAATGACTATTCGTCGGATTTTTCAGAGAAATGAACGTAACATCAAATAAACTTGCTAAAAACCCGACTTCTCACCCAACGACAATCACATCCTTTCCAATAATTTTAACCGTTTCAATCCAGTTGCCGGGAATCGCTTAGTTTCAAGTTTATGAACCAGCAAGCAAACTACTGGTTTAAGGTTTCATCTGATGTCTGACAAATCAGCCATGATATAAATATCGGTGCATTAATTGGTGCGAGCGCAATACCAAAACCTTCTCAAGAAAAAGAGTTGCTATCCATATTTGAAGCGTCCAGACAACTGTATAACGCCTGCTTGAATGAAGCAATGGTCAGGATGAAGTTACTACGCAATTCCGAGGCATTTAAGGCAGCTAAAAAAATCCCCAAATCAAAGAAAAAAGAACTACGAAAGATATTAAGACTGAAAATGTCAGTACAAAAGGTTGGCAGAAACGTTATGGTAAAGCCATAGCTACTCATCACTAACCTTTCCCCGATTAAATTTAATCTGACTGCGCCTTTTTTTAGAATCAACACGTCTTTTTTGCGAACTTGTTGATGGTTTGGTCGGTTTACGTTTTTTCTTAACTACTACAGCACTTTTAATCAGTTGTTTTAACCTCGATATGGCATCTTCTTTATTTTTTAACTGACTTCTATATTCTTGAGCTTTAATTATAATAATTCCATCTTGAGTAATCCGGTTATCACTTAACTTTAAAAGCTGCTCTTTATAAAAATCCGGTAACGAAGAAGCCTTAATATCAAAACGTAAATGGATTGCTGTAGCAACCTTATTCACATTTTGACCACCAGCACCTTGAGAACGAATTGCACTAATTTCGATTTCGCTATCGGAAATAATCACATTTCTAGAAATTTGCAGCATAGATTCTCAAAATACAAGGTTTAAACTTAAAATATCAAAATATCCTCTGCATTACTCTGCGTTTACCCTCTGCTTTCCTCCGCGTTAAAAAAATATTATTGATTTCTATAACTTCACCTCAACCTCCTATTTACCATCCAATTATTCCCAATATCTCAATCGGTGCTGGTTTCATCAAAGAAGGTAAAAAGTAACAATTCCCGGAAATACAATAATTAAAAGTAATACAAATAACTGAATTAAAATAAACGGAATCACACCTTGATAAATATCTGTTGTAGTCACTTCTTTCGGTGCAACTCCACGAAGATAAAATAAAGCAAAACCAAAAGGAGGTGTTAAAAACGAAGTTTGTAAATTCGCTCCCAAAAGAACTCCATACCAAACTAAATCAATACCCAATTGTTGCGCTACCGGAACAAATAAAGGTACAACAATAAAAGCAATCTCGAAGAAGTCAATAAAGAATCCCAGTAAAAACACTACTGACATACTCACAATTAAAAATCCAATTTGACCACCAGGTAAATTACTTAAAACAGATTCCATAAATATATCGCCGTTCAGTCCACGAAACACCAAACTAAAGGCAGTTGAACCAAATAAAATAAATATCACCATACTGGTAATTCGCATCGTCGAATCACAAACTTGACTCAAAGCTGATAAAGTCAGTTGACGATTTGCAGCAGCTAGAATTATTGTCGCAACACAGCCTACCGCTCCCGCTTCCGTTGGTGTCGCGAATCCAAAAAAAATGCTTCCTAATACTAATAATATCAATATCAAAGGTGGTAACATCACCTGAAAAATTTGCGTTGTTAATGCCTTGACTCCAATATTTCTGACTTCTGCGGGTAATGCTGGAGCAATTTCCGGTTTTAAAAAAGCAATGATTAAAACGTATAAAGCAAAAGCACCAGCCATCATCAAACCGGGGATGATTGAACCGATAAATAAATCTCCTACCGAAATATTGCGATCGCCAATTCGTAATTGGTCGGCAAGTACTATCAATACAACAGATGGAGGAATTATCTGTCCTAAAGTTCCCGATGCCGCAATAACTCCTGTGGCTAATTTTTTATCATAACCGTAGCGCAACATAATCGGTAAGGATATCAATCCCATGGCTACTACTGTTGCTGCAACAACTCCGGTTGTGGCTGCCAATAAAGCCCCAACAATTACCACAGCCAAAGCTAAACCACCCCGCAAACGTCCCAAGATAATTCCCATGGTTTCCAAAAGACGTTCGGCAATACCCGTTTTTTCTAGCATCGACCCCATAAAAATAAAATAAGGGATAGCTAATAGGGTGTAATTATTCATGATGCTAAAAATCCGCAACGGCATTAAACCGAATAATTCCAGGTCAAAAAGCCCCCAATGCAGTTCCTAATAAAAGCAAAAATAATCGCCACCCCACCCAAAGAAAAACGCTACCCGGA
>JAAUSO010000251.1 GCA_012033205.1 Richelia sp. SL_2_1
ATCGTCAAATACCAGATGGTTTTGATATTAAAACGGTTTCTGTTACAAAAAAAGCGAACGGTTATTATGTAACATTAAGTCTTGATGATAAAACTGTTCCAACAATTAAACCAGATTTTAACCCTGATAATATTGTTGGTATTGATATGGGTTTGATTGACTTTTATGTTGCTTCTGATAATTCTAGAAGTCCTGCACCAAAATATCTACGTAAAGCTGAGAGACAATTAAAATCAGCACAGCGTAAAGTTTCTAGAAGAAAAAAAGGTTCTAATCGCCGTAAAAAAGCTGTACAACAATTAAGTAAACAACATAAAAAAGTAGCTGATACTCGTAAAGACTTCCATTTTAAGACAGCTAATAGCTTATTGCGTAATTACGATGTAGTAGCTGTTGAAAAATTAAATATAAAAGGTCTCGCTAGAACAAGACTAGCTAAAAGTATTAATGATGCTGGATGGGAACAATTTCTATCGATACTTTCAAACAAAGCCGAGAATGCTGGTTTGAAAGTTATTGCTGTAAATCCAAATGGCACTAGTCAAGAATGTTCTAACTGTGGTCATAAAGTGAAAAAGCCGCTATCTCAAAGAATGCATAATTGCCCTGTGTGTCACACTAGCTTATGTAGAGATTTGAATGCGGCTATCAATATCAGGAATCGTGGGAAGCACGACCTGTATAAACAAGCTCAGATAATGTCTTCAAAAAGAGTCTCTGAGAAGCCTATACCCTATCTGTACTCAGATGGGTGTAGGTACTTCACTGCTGATAGGCAAAAGGCAAGAGGCAAAAGGCAAAAGGCAACAGTTTCACGAATTACGAATTATTAACTAAACCTTCACTTGCAAGCCTTCTTGGGAAGTTTGTGTTGCTTTGAGCATATGGTAAGTAATCAGCAACTGAGTCAACGCTAACGGATAACTTTGAATACTTTCTCCAGTGGTACCAGCAACTTTACCTAAATCTGGATTACTTTCGCGATCGCAAACATTTTTCAAATGGGGCATATCGGAACAGATAATCTGTTCTAATCTATTTACCTGTTCTAATGTAGCGTGTCCATCAACTTCTAAAACATCAACGGGTTTACCCATGTCTCGATCTAAATCTAAGCGAATTGCTGACATGGAATTGCCATTGCCAGAGTTGACAATTTCAATTAAATCTGGGTGAGGAATTGTGGGACGTAATATTAACCGTACATTCAAATGTCCGTTACTTTGCTCGGAATCATCATTGGGAGGATAGAAACTGATCACAATATCTGACCATTGACGTTGGGGACGGATAAACTGTTCTGAGTCTGGTTCGCGTTTTTGAAGCTGACTTAAAACTTGCTCTTCAGTATAACCACGCTTTTGGGTATCCCGCTTGACTTTCCACTTAGCACGCAGGGATTCCGGAGGAGCTAGATAAACTTTAACATCATAACATTGTCTGGCTTTACGAGTTGAATAACCCAGTAACCCTTCTATGATCACAAATTTATTGGGCTTGATGTATTCAGGTGCATCTAAATTACCAGTTGTATGATTGTAAACTGGCTTAAGAATTGGTAGTCCATTACGCAACTGTAAAAGTTGTTGCTGCATAATATCCAAATAGTTGCAATCTGGATGGAGAGCGGTAATACCAATTTCTGCACGCTGTTTACGGTCATACCGATGATAATCGTCCGTACAAATAACAGTGACGTTTTCCGGTCCTAATACCTGTGCTATACCCTTAGTTAAAGTTGTTTTACCCGCAGCACTGTCACCGACAATACCCAATATAATCGGACGATCCATTTTACCCCCTCAATTAGCAGAAAATGTAACTAAAAATTGTGTACTAATTTACTGATTGTAGAGATCAATGAGAAAGAACTCAATAACCATTAAGAAATACTTGGGCTGAAAACCACTTACTTAATACTCAAATCCGTCAGTATCAAGCTTATTTATGGTGTGCAAAGATTATTATCGAATTGTGTATTTGTAATAAAGGGAAGAGGGAATTGGGAATTGGGAATTGGGAATAGGGAATAGGGAAGAGGGAATAGGGAATTGGGAATAGGGAATTGGAAAATTCATAAATTATTAATCCAAAATCTAAAATCTAAAATCTTTTATATCCCCTTGGAGTTATCATCCACTCACCATAACTACGGGTGCTTTGATTACCTATTAATATGGTAGTCAACATATCAACTGGTGCATCTAATAATTTTTCTAAAGTAGTTAAAATAATTTGCTCATCTTCACGGTAAACTGACCGCACTACTGCTACCGGAGTATCGGGGTTACGGTATTTCAGAAAAATTTCTCTAGCTTCAACTAATTGCTGAGTACGGGTTTGGGATTTAGGATTATATAAAGCGGTGACAAAATCTGCTGCTGCTGCTGCTGTTAAACGCTTCACGATGACTTCCCAAGGAGTAAGTAAATCGCTTAAACTGACAGCACAAAAATCATGCATCAATGGTGTACCAACTCGTGCAGCAGCCGATTGAAACGCACTTACTCCTGGAAATACTTCAACACTGGGATTTTTTCCATCCCAACCGCTAAGTTGTAAATCTTCCATCACTAAGCCTGCCATACCGTAAATTCCACAGTCACCAGAAGATATAACCGCTACACTTAAACCCCAGTGTGCTAACTCAATTGCACGAGTAGCGCGATCGCGTTCTTTGGTAATGGGCAAAGCTTCGATGATTTGGTGTTTCTGGAGGATAGGAGCAATCAGATCGATATACAAACTATAACCAATGACTGCATCGGCGCTAGCTACCGCCGTTTGTGCAGCCGGGGTCATTTGGTCGAGGTTTCCAGGTCCGGTTCCCACAAGCAGTAATTTACCAACTTTACCGATGTATTCTTTTTTCGCTAAGGCAACTGCAACTGTGACAGCACCCTTTTGATTTTGGATTGAAGGACGGTAAATTTGTTTTGGGATTTTTAAAGACGTTATATATTCAGCAGGAGACGTTATATATTCAGCAGGAGACGTTATATATAACGTCTCTACATTGGGTATTTGACTAGCAGCCATAATTGCAGCAGCTTCAGCAACGCTGGGGGTTCCGACTTCTTTTTCCACAACCTGGGAAGGATTGGGAACTGTTATCGTGCGGAGAATTTCGGATGAAAAGGTTTTTAAGGGTAAATTTCGCTCGTGACAAAGTTCTACTAAACCAACTTCATCAGACTTAATATCAATTGTGGCAATACCTGCTATGGCAGCAAGTGCAAGTTGATTTTGCTGAAATACTTGATCGATAGCGTCTGCAATTACCTGTTTTGATGTACCTCTTTCACAACCAATTCCTACCCAAATTATTCGGGGGTGCCAGGTAATGGAAGGGATGGGAGGATGGGGAGAAGATGTTTTGTAGGTGATATAGATTTTGGCTTTTGTGGTTGGGGATTGGTGGAATTTGAAGGGATGTACTTGGGGTAGATGATTTTGCCATAAAGTTGAACCGGCTTCTTGAATTACTTCTACATTTTCCCCTTTCGCGACTACTGCACTCACAGCATTCCAATCACCTGCACCGCGACACCATCCGAAGGGAACACCTAACATATCCACCGCAGGTAATTCTAAACCGTTGGTAGCGCCGGTTAAAATCGCTGTTGCACCTAATTGTAAAGCAATTAATTTTGCTAACTTATCGGCACCGCCTTGATGCCCACCACATAAACTGATGACGAATTTTCCGGTTTCATCTATCACTACCACTGCTGGATCGGTCGATTTATCTTTTAACAATGGTGAAATCAGTCTAACTACTGCACCTGTTGCTAAACAGAAAACAAAAGCTTGATGAGTTTCCACAAATCGGCTACGTGTTTTTTCAGGAACCCTTTGTATATTTGTGCTGATTTAATTTCCGATAAAGATTCTGGAACCCACAAAGTAGCAGCGCTATTTTGGCTCATGGGTTGAAGCTTCTTTGCACCCGTAGGAGTCGTAGCGATTAAAGCGATGGGGGAGAATTCAGTGAAGAGCAATTTGGATTTCCTGTTAGCTGATATTGGATATTATATTTAAATTTCATCACATAATTGACTAATTGTAGTTACTGACTTGGTGATTTTTGATTGAGTTAAGATGTTAAGAAGTCGGGTTTTGATCAGAGTTGCAAGTGTTTCACAGATATTTATACTAAAAATCCGACTTCTATAATAGACATCTCCGGAAATGAAATATGTGTTAGATCAAACTCTTGTAGAGACGCGATACTATGAGCGTCTCTACATTCTTTATCGGAGATGCCTAATATACGAACCGGAGGCTGTGAACGATTAGATATTATTTTATTATCTCATCTGTGATTTCTGACGTGGGGGATTATTTTCCGGAGGTGTTTCAGGAGTATCGGGAGTTTCTGGAATCTCCCGTGGTATTTCTGGAGTTGGTTGAGGAGGAGTTACAACCATATCTTTTACAGCACCTCGATAAATCAAAGCTCCTAGAGTATTTAATTTAAATCCCCAACCTTGAGGCAAATTACCATCACCATCATTTTGTCCCAAGTCTATATAAATGCGTGGTGGTACAAAATACTTCACATCGCTCACACCGATTAATTCATCGGCTTGTTCCATAATTTGATCGACTACAACATCAAGCTCGGTGTAATTGTTATAGTTTTGTTGCAGTTGGGATTTGATAAAAGCCATAAATTCCCGTACTGCTTTGACTTTTTCGTCTCTTTGTGCAGTTGCTTGTGGAGTCAATCCCTCACCATAAGGATTATCAAGTCCTAATTGTTTTAAAATTAAAGGTTCTAAATATCCAAACAGCTTTACTTGTGCTTCAATGATTTTGGCGTTATTAACATCTTTGTGACGCGGTAACAAGGTGCGGAAAGCGCGACGCAATACTTGAGAAAGCGTAAAAGCTGGGAAAGGAATGGTTTGAGAGTCTATATTAATGCCATTTTCTACCATGAGTACGTCTAAAGGTGGTAAATCTGGAGGTACAATTGGCATTTGGATATTAAAAGCTTGAAATTCTGGATTTCCACTGCGATCGCTCAGAATATTTTTTTGTCTGCGATTTTGTTTTTCTTGAATGATCAGAATTTCTCTGGCTTTTGCTTCATCATTCAACAATAAAGTTAAACCTTTGAGATTGAAGGGATAAACGGGAGTATTCAAGCTGATATAAACAAATTCAGCACAATAAGCTTTATTATCCGAATTATTCAGAAACGCGATCGCCCTTTCATCCCCAAGACTAGCCAAAGCGCAATTTTTCAAAAATTCTTGGAGACTAGCTCTATCAATAACTTTAGTCGGATCTCCCCCATTAAAATCGTTTTGAGAAAATTTGACAAACGGATTCATCAAAGCCATCCAACAAACAATGCTATCGGTATAACCCCTCTGTTGCTGCTGAGTTACAAAGTCGGGAAAAACTAAATTTTGGGCTACCGCAATAAAACCGTTTTCACCATATAAACCAAGATGATAACTATCTGGTTCGTTAAAGGAAGCAAAAGCTTTTTTTTCACCCTCCCGAATCGCGGGTACAATTGCACCAGAATGGTGTCCTTCATTTTTGATGAAAATTTCCATCAAATCATTAACTTGGGAAGCACTTTGGGGACTCTGACGTAAATCAATTTCTTTACCATAACGGTCTTTATTGTACTGATAAGTACAAACAAGTAAACCGTATCGATCGAGAAACTGGACAATATCTTCATGTCCCGATATCTTATTTCCTTGAGAATTGGTAATTATTTCCTCATCTGCAATACCAATAAAACCCGGTACTTCAATGGTATTTATATCTAATGTAGTTTGATCGTCAACGATTACTTGTTTATTAAATAATCGGTTCATATCTTCTATGGGTTTCCCTTGCTTATAATCGGGACTTTGAATAGAATTAAAAATTTCTAAATCTATATCTTCAGGAGGATGTAAAGGTAAACCTAAACTCAAACTTAACTGTAAATTCTGATTAGCGTTCATATACAATTTAAATCTATAAAATACTCTGTACTATCTCATACTTCATGAGAGATAACTGTAATTACAGAAGAACTTTAGATTTAATTCAAGTAAATTACTCCCTTTTCCCTAAACTCAACTGTCAACTGTCAAAGGTTAGAGGCAAGAGCAAAAGGCAAGAAATCTGTATGTCAACTGTCCACTGTCCACTGTCAACTATCCACTGTCAACTGTTATTCCCCTCCAGCAGCTTGCAAAATTTTGAGAATATTTGGGTAATTGTTAAATTCTGCGAGCATCAATGCAGTGTAACCACCTCGATTTTTCAAATTGATATCCGCACCAGCTTCTAATAACACTTCCACTACTTTAAAATAACCCAAAGATGTAGCCCACATTAATGCTGTAGCACTGTTTCCATCTTGAATATTGATATCGGCTCCATAAGCGATTAATTCTTGGGTTATGGTTTTAAAATTGCGTTTTGTAGCTTCGATTAATAGCGTTTTTCCATCTTGTAATTGAGTATTAGGATTTGCACCATTTTTTAACAATATTTTTACCGTTTCGGCGTTTCCTTGTAATGTTGCCAGAGTTAACGGTGTTTCCTGCAAGTTTGTCGCTTCTACGTCGGCTCCTTGCTTAATCAATGCTTTGACAATGGTACTGTATCCCTGCAAAGCTGCCACAAGTAAAGGTGTATCGCCTAATTTGTTTGTTTTATTCACATCCGCACCACCATTAAGCAGCACTTCTACAATCTCGGTGAAACCTTCAACAACAGCAATATGTAAAGGTGTTTCTGCATCTTGATCTTGGATATTGACATCAGCATTATGATTTACTAAAGTCGCGACGATGGAAGTATATCCTGCTGCTACAGCAATGGATAATGCTGTTTCTCCATAGTTATTTTGTGCATTAACATCAATATTCGTAGTTAATAGTGCTTCAATTACTCCTAAATATCCTTTTTCGGCAGCTAACATTAATAAAGTTTCGCTGTCTTTATCTCGGATATTTACATCAGCTTGTGCTTTAATTAGACTTTCTACTACAGCAGAATGTCCTTGTTTGACAGCTAATTTTAAAGCTGTATCATTGTCTTTATCTTTAAGATTGATATTAGCACCAGCATCTACTAAAGCTTGGACTATAAAGCTATAACCTTTGAGAGCAGCTATCATTAAAGCAGTACTACCGTCTTCATTTACGGAATTTATATCAGCACCTTTTGATATTAATAGACGTACAATATCGAGTTTATTTGTCGCACAAGCCAACATTAAAGCCGTTAAACCATAACTTTTTCGTTGATAATTAATATTTGCACCCGAATCTATGAGTATTCTGACGATTTCCGTATAGCCAGAATTTGCTGCAAACATCAACGCTGTAGTGCCATCTCCATCGCTGACATTAGGTGAAGCACCCGCGCTTAAAAAATTTTGCACCCTTTTAATATCCCCGCTTCTAGCTGCTTCTAGTAGCGAAGCATTGTTTTTGCTCATTGTTTAGTTGTTAGGGGTTAGTTGTTGGTTGTTGGTTGTTGGGGATTAGGGGTTAGGACAACAGTCGTTATTTATTAACCAATTTCCAAATTCCCATGCCCATACACAATTAATTCTTATTTTCTCATTCCCTACTCCCCATTCCCTCGACGCGCTATGCTAATTTTTATGAAGATTTCAGTATTGGGGAGAACACAATGAATTTGGAACTTTCGCCAGAAGTTAAATATTGGATGCAATTTTTCCATCCGGTTTTAATGTGGGCGCTGTTATTATGTAGTCTTTATGCGGCTTATTTAGGTTTACAGGTACAGCGTACCAGAAATGCTCAAGGTGAAGAGAAAAAAGAGCTAATTAAAGGCAAATACAACATCAAGCACTTTCAAATTGGTTCTGTATTGTTAGCGCTGATGGTATCGGGTTGTATTGGTGGGATGGCTGTCACCTATATTAATAATGGTAAATTATTTGTTGGTCCTCATCTCTTAGCTGGGTTGGGAATGACAGCTTTGATTGGTTTTTCTGCTTCTTTGTCTCCCTTTATGCAAAAAGGTGCAAATTGGGCGCGGGTAAGCCATATTATGTTGAATTTTACAATCCTAGGACTTTTTACCTGGCAAGCTATTACCGGCGTACAAATTGTGCAAAAGATTCTTAGTAAAGCCTAAATAAGCTGTGAAGTATGAAGGTAATCATAGCAAATTTCAGTTGAGTCCAACACAGTAAAACCTCACCCCCTTCCCCTCTCCTTTTTAAGGAGGCGACAACTATTCGAGCGGATTGCTCAGCAAAGGTAAAACCTCACCCCCTT
>JAAUSO010000252.1 GCA_012033205.1 Richelia sp. SL_2_1
CAGCGATTACAAAGCCACCAATTGTTTTTACTGGTTTTTCCATTCCTTCAACCTCAAATCCGTCATTATAATTAGCTCTAAACCCAGATAAACCAACTATTGAACTAATTGAACAAATAGAAAAACACAATCCTACTGCAAGCCACAGAGATGCACCACCGTTGATTAATAAAAGCAGTCGTGCAAGAAAAAATCCGCTAGCACTTAACGACCAACTTATAAAATATTTCTGTACTAGTTCCGTTGTTTGAATGACTTGCTTTCTGTGTTTTTTACGTTCTTCCAGATGTTCTATTAAGTCTTTGGGTAATTGGGTATCTGGTGTAGTTTGGGAAAGTTCAAGTTCTTCTAATTCGTCAAATTGCTCAATCATATGTTGATGAATATTGGGGGAAGTTAGAAGTTGGATAAGTTAAAAAGTAAGAAAGATAAATAAATGATAGTATTGTTATTAACTTATCTACCCTTCTTCCTTCTGATTAAAATCCAAGAATTGCATTTTTAATCTTTTGAATTATTGAACGACCTGCATATTGTTTCTTGGGTTTTAAATCATCTCTAGCATTATCACCAGCATCTAGATAATAATTACCTAGCTCTTTATCGTGCTGTAAATCAATTGTTTGCTGCCTTACTTCTGTCTTCAATTCTTCTTGCAGCATCTTGTATTCGCCATCGATTGACATCATATGTCTATCAACCCAAGCTTTTAATGTGATATGTTCTTTAGCTTGTTTATGGCGCAATTCTTCTCTACTTTTAGCACCTTCAAAGTCAAGATTTAATTCTTCTAATTGATTTGCTAGTTTATCGTCGGCGAGAATGGATGATTGTATTTCTCTTTCTATGCGTTCTCCACTTACACCAGCTTGTTTATAAATAGCTGCTAGAGTTGTGTTTAAATCTTCTGCTCCTTTTATTGCTGCTAGCATATTGTCCTTAACTTTAGGTGCAAATTCGCTTATCTTTGCTCCATCATTGCCCATTTGACCGATTAGTTTGAGCGCTTTTTGGTCGCCCATTAATGCCCTATAAATTAGGTTTGTGGAAGCGTTGAATTTCCCACGGAGTTGTTTTTCTAGGTGGCGCGATTTTGAAGAAACCAGATTTTTCAGCTTGCCAGTATTTTTCACAACGATTAATCCTCTCTTCTGTTAATATTTCTGTACATTGGTAGTGCATCCACTGTTGGTATTGTTGTATTCTTTCTTTCCTTTCTAGGTAGGCTTGGTATTTGAAGTGATAGCTGATTGATTGGTAGGAGTAATCTATTAGGAATAAAGCAGGGATAAGGATTGATAGCAGCTTAAATGCGGAAGTAAATGTTGAGTTTTTACTGTGTTTTAAGTGCTGTCGAGAGACTTTTGGAGAAGCTTTTGAGACTAGAGCTTTTTTGCTCTAACATCTCCTTTGTTGTTATGGCTCCTTCTACGCTCTTTCTTTGTAAGCTGGTAGTTCTTTTATTGATATAGTCACGCAGGTTGTTATTACTAACATCAATTTTTTGCTCAACTTCATCAAATTTACTTTGGGCGTAATCTTTGATTAGTGAGTTGATAGTTTCTACAGCGCTAACAAAGTCGGTAAATGAGTCGCTAACGGTTTGGGAAATATCTGTGATTTCTGATTCGCTCAACTCTATTCCCAACGATTGGGCTTGTACTGTTATTAATTGCTCTTTCTGTTGATTGGTAATTGCGGTTGAATTTCCCGTTTCTTGAATAGTTTGCGATTCTATCAAAACCTCTGTTAGATTTTCTGAATTGGGAATTTCTAGAGATTGATTATGTTTATCAATCAAATACTGTACCCCTGCTTTTATTTGTTCTTGGGTAGGGTTATCTAAATCATCACATAAAACAGCTTTTGCAGCTTCTAAAAAATCGTTTTGCGAAAAACCCTGATAATTCTTCTTGTACAACCTTGTCCGAACGTTGTTCTGAAATTTTGTAGTAGCCATGTCGTTTTTCTCCAGTTACTTTGTTATCAATTCAAGATAGTTAACTCTAATTGTTTGATTTTGAAATTCCGTCCTTGAGTCATATTCATTCAATAGCTAAGATTTCAATACTTGGTTTGGGCGTGTTAAATATTGAGCCAGTAATGCGCTTGTTAAATGCCCATTTGGCAGCTCCAAGCGCAACTAATGCAAAATCATCGTTATTGAACTTTTTATTAGCTGAATAAGACAATCCACAGCGATTAAACCAGTGATATTTTGTACTTCTAGGTATTTCTTTTATCTCTAATGTTTTTGTCAAGTCGTGTAGAAACGAGTCACAGGTAAAGGTTTGATTGCTGTTTCTATATTTATGAAAGACTTCCCAGCATTCTTGGAAATCTTCACTCGTAAACGAAAATCGCTTATATCGTGACTTAAATTGTGCAACTGATTTGACAATCGCATCACTTGAAGGATTTTCTACTGCAAACCCTAAATGGCGCTTCATTGAAGCAACTAATCTGTACCAAGTTATATCCGAGATTTTCTTCCCTAAAGTCTGCTCGTAAAGGCTTCTTAGCTTCCTATACTTTCTTAAGTAGTTTTTGTTTGCCATACATAAAATGCTACTAATAATACATAGATATACGGTGATGATGTATCAAGTTGATGACTATCCGTAAATTCTTAGTTATCAGGTACGTCAATAACTTTGAATCATGTATCAATACCCTTGGACACCTATCTGATAACTTGGACAACAATTGGATAAAAATCATTTTTACAAGACTTGAAACACTTTCTGGACAAGAGTTTTCAATGCTTTGATGTAATTAGACTCCTCTTAAAAACAACTTTATATGCACCCCTCTGAAGAGCGCGAACAATGCAGGCAGAGAGGGTATTTCCCACTTTTTAATGATTTCGTTCATAGGCTTTTAGGGCTAAGAAGGAGCGGCAGCGCAAGGGTTTTAAAGACTGTTGCGCGTGTTAATTGATGGTAGGATAGTTCCATCATACACGAATGCACGAATTCGTGTATGAACGAATATTAGGAATCTTACAGTCGTGTGGGAATATGGAGGTATTTAAGTATGTTTGATGACGGACTAACTGTGGTTTCTAAGCGCGACGACCCAAATTATTCTCAAGTAAGTGGACATATCCCTACTGAAATGGCTAAAAATTTTAAAATTGCCTGCATGATGAGGGGGGTAAGTCACAGTGATGGACTTGAGCAAGCAATCGCAATATGGCTTGCTCAAGATAACGATTCCTCATCCCCAGCAAAAGACAAGGGAGATAAGGAAAATAAATAACCAAAAACAACCATGACGAAAACCAGAAATCATTTTCTAGCTTTATAAGTAGGTGGTAAAATTCATAACTATATACGAAGCCGAGTGCAACAAAGTAAAACGGGCTTCGCAGCGTCTCCCTCCGGGAAATAGCATATGCCCGCTTTGGACACGCTACACGTTCAGCTTTAGTTGCAGCTAACGCAAAGGTTTTGATTATTTTATATTTCGTTACATAGTGCTGATTTAATTGTGCCTACCTACTTATTTTCTCCAAACTATAGAAGGCACGTCTTTGTATCAAGGATTGTAAAGTCATGAATGAAGATAACTTTATACCCAACACTACTAACAATATAAATGGGTTAATTAATTTATGTGAAATAAGAGAAAAAATTAGGGAAGTTATACGCGATAACTTCCCTCAATACTTAGATTCAGTAAATACAGCTTCGGTTACAAAATCACCAGATATAATAGTAGATAACTCAAATTTCTTTGAAGATATATTTAATCAAGTATTAGATAGCACGATTTATTCAATATTTTCAAAAAATTATAATCTTGATGAAA
Organism: Richelia sp. SL_2_1; assembly: GCA_012033205.1. Classification (GTDB taxonomy): domain Bacteria; phylum Cyanobacteriota; class Cyanobacteriia; order Cyanobacteriales; family Nostocaceae; genus Rivularia. The sequence goes on from JAAUSO010000252.1 coordinate 3,814, forward strand.
TATCTAATTTGAATGAGAATATTATAAATAATAACATTCAAAACTATATAAAACATCAAGAAAATTTCTTATTTAAATCCCAAGCGTTTGAGGCAATTCCTACAGCAGCACTTATGCTTTCTAGCATTAAATCTCAAATAAAAAAAGAAGATTCATGGCAAAAAAAAGAAGACGGGACAGCATATTCGCAACACAAAGCTAAAGGTAATCCTCAAAATTATATCGAGCATTATATTACAACTCCTGGTGATATAACTTTACTTCCTTGGAATGAAGCTCAACAAATTATTGATAAATTTGGGTTTACCAGTGCCAAGCTACATTTAATATTTGCAGCTTACACAATGAAACAAGAAAAGCCTTGGGAAGATGTTTTTATTCTCAATGGCAGTGATTTGATGAAAGAAATAGGTTGGGATAAGCGAACCGACTTACCCAAGCATCATAAACTTTTAGAAATAGCTAAAACTGCATTCGCATTAGATTGTTTATTAGTTAAAGCCCTATGGATAGAAGGTAAAAACAAAAAAGGGGGTATAAATGCCAGTACACCTGTAGGTCGAATGTGGAACATCACAATCGTGCCATATGGTCAGATGAATTTATCTGGAAAAATAGAAGAACCGTTAGAAGTTCAAATAGTCGTACAACCCGGAACTTGGACTAAATACTTTCTTAATAGAGCTGGAGCAGAATCACGAGAAGCTTTATATCAATTTGGTTACTTAGCACAGCAAGTTTTGACAATTGACCCATACCACGAAGAACTCACACTCAGATTAGCTATACACATAACATTAGACAGTCGAGTTCGACTTGATGGAAACTACAGAGTAAAAGAGCTATTAGAAATTGCGTTGACCCTTCCAGAAATAGATAAAGCTTTATCAAACTTCCGCAGAGCCTATGACCTCAAGAAACGCTGGGATAATGCTTTGAAGCATCTTCTCAACAAGCTGGGCTGGCAAATTATATTTGACCAGAAAACCTACCCCGAATGGTTAAGACCAGACTGCAAGGATAAAAAGCCTAAAGGCTACTTTAAGAAACTGCTAAACGCAAAGCTAACCATAAAACCCCCAGCCCCTATACCCAAACTCATAACATCCAAAACAAAACCTGGGGTACGACGATTACAGTCCAAAACAAATGATACAACACCAGAAGACATCAGCCTGACTAGCAGCCAAATGAGAGAAGCACGTACTGCCAAAGGGTGGTCGCAAACAAAGCTTGCTGGCGTTCTTGGTGTTTCTCAAAATTTCATCTCATTAGTTGAACGAGGCAAGCGCCCCCTCAACTTACAGCAAGCCGCCCTTGTCCGAATACTATTAGACATCCAAACCTAAGCATTAATACTTAAAATTAACCGCCAGCCAGCCATCAACTTCAAGTGGCTGGTTTTTGTTTTAGTTTTGGCTAGTTTCAGTTTTAGTTTTGTTTTAAAAAAAAAAAGGAAAAATTGGGCTTTAAACCCTTGTCATATATAAGTTAGAGCCTTAAAACAAAAACTCTAGTATCCCCGGATAAAAACTCTAGTATCCCCGGATAATCTGTCGCTGTAACCCTTGATAAATAAGGTTTTTTTTCTTCGGAGTAATAGATCAGTTTTTCAGCATAGTGTTCGCGGATATGGCACAATCTGGCAAGAATGCTTATGCCACTGTCTGCGAGGAAGACTTTTCACGCACATAGCGCTGTTTTGGGTGAAAACCTAAGAGGATTCTGGGAAGGCACCTCATGATGGCAGCAAAGAACGATAGCTAGGAAAAACTTAAAACTTTATTTATCAAGGAGTTTGATGTATGGAATCAAAAATTATTGAAGCGTCAGTTGTTTTAATTCGAGTTGAAATTCCGTTCATAAGAAAAGTCGGTTAGTACCCTAGGTTTCTCCGAAAGCTTAAAAACTCGTTGAAGAATCACAACAATACACAACCAGATAGAAGACCGTAGCAACCGTAGCACGTAGCAACACGTAGCACAGTAGCTAACTAGTACATCAGAAGCTTCTTAAGTAAATTCCTTAAGCAAGCTCGGTTGGCACCACACAAAAAGGTACTAACCCACAAGAATGCACCAAAAGGTTAACAAATTTTTAGGGTCAAAGGTAACTGTATTGTGATGTCTTCAACGAATTTTTAAGGCGTGCGACCTTATTCCAGAAATAACTAAGCAGCATATAAGCACTAATTGGGTGCAAAAAAGTTGTCATAAGGGACAGTTAAAACCTTTGTATAGTCGAGGTTTAGTCCGAGAAATTCTACCGCATTTTTATGAGGCGGTTTGAAGAAATGGTCATTGCACCGTAATTTCGGGGAAATTATTTTGCTTTCTTAGCGTGCTAATCGGCTCCAAACCAAAAGGAGTCCGAAAAATGCAAAAAATCTTCACCCAACAGGCTTGCGGGGGTGCGTCATGAAGCCCGAAAACCCCCAACACCCCAACAACCTAACGCCAAACGAATACCAAGAACTCGCCATAGAAAGCGCCATCCACCCCGCGCTAATTAAGGCGAACTTCAGCCACATCGCTGGCACAACAGCCTACGATTACCTTTTCATCTCAAAAGACCTACCCCGCACCAATACCGGAAGAATCGCGAGTGGCTACCTCAAGCGCTATGCTCACGCAGAACACGGTGGATGGTGGGTTAGCGGGCTTGACCCCTATAACAACTGGAAACCGATGGAATGGGGGCGTTTTAAGCCCACCTACCCCCGAATTGATGAAAAAGGTAGATTCGTCAAATACGAATCCCCGCCCAAAACATCCAACCGCGTCACCTACTTTGACGTACCCGACTGCATTTGGGACAAAGTAGCCAAGCGTTACGGAATCAAGCGGTACAATTCCCCCCTAGCATTGCGCCTGCGCGACTTGCTGCATCCGCTAAACTTCTGGGAATGGGTACTGGCACACCCAGAAATCCCCATAATCCTGTGCGAAGGCGAAAAGAAAGCCGCCGCTTTGTTGAGTTTGGGATTTGTGGCTGTAGCCCTTCCCGGTATTTGGAACGGACGAGTTGGTAGAAAAGACTTTGACGAACGCTTGCACCCCGACTTGATGCCACTGGCACAACCGGGACGCAAATTCCAAATTCTTTTCGACCACGAAACCAAAACCAAAACCCGGTGGGCAGTCTTTCAAGCCACCATTCGCACAGGAAAGGCTGTAGAAGCCGCCGGAAGTCAATGTGAGGTCATAACACTTCCGGGACCAGAGAAGGGCGTTGATGACTTCGCTAGCGCCCGGAAAATGGACGCTGATGTTTTACTCACAGCCATCATCAACGATGCCAGGTTACTTGACGATTATCGGCGTTCATTCCACATCAGCCACCGGGGGCTGAGCAGCAAATACAAACCCCACGTCCGGGTAAATGTCAAGTATTTATCCGATGCGATCAAACTTCCATCGTCAGGACTAGTTGTGCTGTCAAGCGACATGGGAACCGGCAAAACCGAGTTGCTGAGAAAATGGCGCTTAGAACACCCCGATGTAAAATTTCTTAACAACGGGCATCGGGTCAACTTACTCAAAAACCTCTCAGAACGCTTACAAACGGAAATCTACTCATCCTTGAGCTACGGCGACTTAGCCAAAGCCAAAGCTTTGAGCATCACCATTGACAGTCTTCATAAGCTCAACACTGAAGCCCTAGAATACGGCTGTGTATTCATAGACGAAGCCTGCCAGTACCTTACCCACCTGCTAACTAGCAAAACCTGTAGGCAATACCGGGCGCAGATTTTAGAAGTACTCGAATACATCGTCTACAACGCACCCCTGGTGGTGATTGCGGATGCCCACATGGACGACATCACCGTGGACTTCTTCCGAGCAATGCGTCCCCAAGGAGAAGAACCGTTAATTTTTGTTAACGATTGGAAGAATGGCGATCGCTTTATTCACTGGTACGAAGGTAAAGATTCTTCTAGTTTGGTAGCCCAAGTTTCCACAGCGCTGATGACGGGGCAGAAAATCATGGTGGTTGCCGATTCCAAAAAATTCATTAAGAAACTTGAAAAATCGCTTTTGATGTCCATGAAGGTGGAAGTTGGTTCCTCGGAGGAGAAGGCTCTTAGCTCTGAGCAGGGAACAGGGGGAGCAGGAGGAGCAGGAGGAGCAGGAGGAGCAGGGGGAGCAGAGGGAGCAATTAATAATTCTTCTGAAGCTCAATGCGCGAATAATGACGTGCGTCACCACGGCGAATCATCGGACGCAACGGCAGCGGATGGTGCTGATAAAGCAGCAAATACTGCTGCTGAGGAAAAGGAAATAAGTTCTTCAGACGCTTCGGAGGAAGCAGAGCAAGGAACGGTGAGCATGGAATCACATTCCCCCTGCCCCAAAACTTCCCCCACTCCCCCACTCCCCC
>JAAUSO010000253.1 GCA_012033205.1 Richelia sp. SL_2_1
GGGGGATGGGAGAGAAGGGGATGGGGGGAGAATAATTATTAACTCCTCACTCCTAACTCATAACTCCTAACTCAGGTTGGTTATTCATTATCTAAAAGTTGACGACGTTTTTGTTCAAATTCATACTCGGAGATTAATCCATCCTGACGTAAAGCATCCAATTCCCGTAAAGCTTCTGCTAACGCTAAGGCTCCTGAAGCTTTGTTAGTAAAAATTGATTTTGTTGACTTACCTCCATTGAAATTACGGTCAAAAGTTTCTTCATCTTGTGCTAAATACCACACAGCCTCAATCGCGCAAGCTACTTTGGGTATTGGTGTCCAAGAAAGCAAAACATAAAGCAATCCCCATAACGGCTGTCCTAAATAAAATTTATGTAAGCCGGAGATTGTGAGGGCACCCGATAAAGCTAGAATTGCAGCGATACTTCGGCTTTTGTTTTTGGTAAACATATTCCTAAATTATCTATCATTACCAAATTAAATTACATAGCCGGTTCTTGGTTAGATAAACCAAGACAGTTATATTAACAAAATATCCGGCTTAATTGGGCATTTTAAATTTCCTTGATTTTTTGGAAATGATTAATTAATTAATTAATTATTTTTATTTATCTAAATTTAAAAAAGAAATCGCTTTTGATAAATTAAATTTTTCACTAACTGCAATATCGGCGATTATTTGGCATTTTCATGTAAAAATCAATACAGGATAGCTCTGTAATCTTATTCTTAACAAGATATACTACTATTTCCGATCAAAAGACATTTATTTTTCACGATAAAATAGAGTTAAGCACAAAAATATTTTTTTCATAGCTGATTATAGATTCAGTTTAAGGGAACTCAAACATTGTTAACTCACTTGTAAAGAATCTAAGTAGATAACTTGATATCTCAGTTCAGCTTATTCCCGCTTATTAGTTGCGTAGATTAGAATAAAAAAAGTAACAATATATTAAGTTTCAGTACTCATTTAGATACAAGTAACATGGGATTCTTCGACTCCGACATAGTTCAACAAGAAGCGAAAAAGCTATTTGAAGATTATCAAGCCTTAATTCAGCTTGGTAATAATTACGGTAAATTTGACCGTGAAGGCAAAAAACTTTTTATCAGTCAGATGGAAGCAATGATGGAGCGCTACCGAGTATTTATGAAGCGCTTCGAGCTATCTGAAGATTTTATGGCACAAATGACGATTGAACAACTCAAAACTCAATTAAATCAATTTGGGGTAACTCCTCAACAAATGTTCGATCAAATGAATTTGACTTTGGAACGGATGAAAGCTGATTTAGAAACAAATCCTTAATAAAGTTATGAGTTAAGAATTAAGAGTTAAAAGTTTCCTTGAGATAAAGGTTATACTTCTAACTCCTGAATTCGAGACATAAGATACTATGCAAAAAATTATTTTGCCTTGGGGCGGGTAAATTTTGAAGGTGGTTTAAAACTCTGAGCCGGTACGTCTTTGAGCGCCCGCACCATAAAATCGCGCCAAATCGGTGCTACGTCACTACCACCTGTTGCACCCCTAGACAAGGTTCTGTTGTCGTCTCTACCAACCCAAACGGCGGTGGTTAATTGCGGTACTGTACCTACAAACCAGATGTCTTTTTCTGAAGATGTGGTTCCCGTTTTACCTGCCGCAGGACGACCGATAGCAGCATTTTTACCCGTTCCGTCAGTAATTACACTTTGAAGAGCGCTGATTGTAGAAGCCGCAGCCCATGAATCTAACACTAGTTTGGGTTTCGGTGTATTGTCTAGCAATACATTGCCACTACTATCGGTAATGCGAGCAATTACTGTAGTTGGTGATTGCCAACCATAATTAGCAAAAGTCGCATAAGCTGAAGCCATTTCTAATGGTGTCATTCCAATCGCACCCAGAGGCAGAGAAGTTACGGGTTCCATTGGACTCATAATACCCAAAGTCCGGCTAGTTTCAACGACCTTATTCATCCCGATTGCTTTACCAATCTTAATTACGGGAATATTCCGGGACAATTTGAGAGCGTGACGAATTGACATTGCACCGCCAAAACTGTTGTCATAGTTACGGGGACTATACCAACCGCTACCGTCTCGATAGCTGACTGGAGTATCATAGACAATTGTATCCGGCGTGTATTTTCCAGTGGCAAATGCCGCATAGAAAACAAAGGGTTTAAAAGCAGAACCAGGCTGTCTTTGAGCTTGGGTAGCACGGTTGAATTCGCTTTTTTTAGGATCTACACCACCAACTAATGCTTTAACGAAGTGAGTGCGGGGATCTACAGCTACCAAGGCAATTTCATTTTTATATAAACCGCGACTCAACAATCGAGAATGCCATGTTTTAACAACATTCTCTGCCATTTGTTGGAAATTGATATCAACGGTAGTTTGTACCCGCATACCACCTTTGAGTAATGCATCCCGACCAAATTTTTTGGCTAACTCTCGCGAAACTTCGTTTGTAATGTAAGGTAAAGCGCTACCTTGGAAAGACCTAATTTTACCTAGCTTAATTTCTTCGTTAAGTGCATCATCGTGTTCTTTCTGATCAATCCAACCCAAAGACAGCATTCGTCCTAAAACCACTTTCTGCTGGTATTCTGCCTTTTTGATGTCAATAAATGGGCTGTATTGCTCTGGTGCTTGGATTAATCCAGCCATCATTGCCGATTCAGCCAAAGTTAATTGACCTGCTGATTTGTTAAAGTAACTACGTGCGGCAGTTTGGACACCGTAATTGTTATGACCCCAATACACTTGATTGAGGTACATTTCCAAAATATCGTTTTTAGAAAGAATTTGCTCTAAACGAATTGCTAATACAGCTTCAGCTAACTTCCGAGTGTATTCCCGTCGTTGGTTGAGAAACAGGTTTTTCACCAACTGCATGGTGATAGTTGAAGCACCTTGGCTAACTCCACCAGATGTATAGTTAGTCACAATAGCACGCCCTACACCTTTAGGGTTTATGCCGTGGTGGTAATAAAAATCGCTATCTTCACTCGCTAGTACGGCTCGCTTTAGTTCCGGAGATATTTTATCCGCAGTCACAACTTCGCGGTTAGCTTCTCCGTGTAAACTCGCAAGTAGTTTACCTTTAATGTCATAAATGTAAGTTGTTTCTGAAGGAAAGAAGTTACGTAGCTGTCTGACATCTGGTAAATTACGGAAACTAATTGCTAAGCCGACTAATCCTCCGGCTACAATGGAGCTTGTCAACATAGTGGCAGCTAACAAAGTTCCACCAGCTACTTGACCGACTCCTTTGATAAAATCAAAGCCTGACGAAACCTGAGCCTTGGGCTGCTTTTTTTCAAAAGTCCTAGATGACACGGCTATCTCACTTCCTCGTTTATAAATAATAATTCTAATTAATAAAGGCAGGGCAAGGCAGTTGTTTTTTTGTAGTTGTTTTTTGTGGTTGTTTTTTTGTAATTATATAAGGACGGTTAGATCAGCCATAAGAGATCAGCCATCAGATTATTTAAGAGCGATCGCCATCAAGTCAACACTATAAGCAACAAAACAAAATTAGGAGTATGGAGCAAAATTTTGATTGGCTACATCGGGGTACTGTAGAAATTTTTCCACAGGGGGATGATTCTGATCAAGAATCCACGAGTCTGGAAAAGTTGTTGACAACAGCAAGTAAACCTTTAAGAATTAAATTTGGCATCGATCCAACAGGTGCGGATATTCACCTTGGTCATAGTATACCAATGCGGAAACTCAGAGCTTTCCAAGATAATGGTCATACCGCTGTACTGATTATTGGTGATTTTACCGCTAGAATTGGCGATCCATCCGGTAAATCAGAAACACGTCGTCAACTTACACAAGCAGAAGTCGAGCAAAATGCTAAAAATTATTTAGAGCAAGTTCGACCGATTTTAGATTTTGACACTCCAGGTAGATTAGAAGTACGTTATAACTCAGAATGGCTCGAAAAATTGGATTTGGGGCAAATTTTAGAGTTACTTTCCACAATGACGGTAGGACAAATGTTAGCAAAGGAAGGCTTTGCCGAACGTTATAAAAAAGAGAATCCGATTTTTATTCATGAGTTCCTATATCCATTAATGCAGGGTTACGATTCGGTTGCTGTATCTTCAGATGTTGAATTAGGAGCAACTGACCAAAAGTTTAACATTGCTGTCGGGCGAGATTTACAACGTCACTTCGATCAAAAGCCACAATTTGGACTGTTGTTACCAATTTTAGTTGGTACCGATGGCGTTCAAAAAATGTCTAAATCCCTGAATAACTATATAGCCGTTAAAGAACACCCCTCTCAAAAGTATCAGAAACTACAGGGAGTCCCTGACGAACTCCTATCTCAATATTTTGAACTACTTACAGAACTACCTTTGGACAATCTGCCAGAAAATCCTCGCGATCGCCAAAAGTTATTAGCTAAAGAAGTAGTTACTCAGTATCACGGAGAACAAGCGGCGAAAGAAGCAGAACTAGCTGCAACATCTGGGGGTAAAACAGGAGAAGTTCCAGAATATTCCTTAGCTCAAGTTGAATTCCCCGCAAAACTATTCTATCTTCTCAATGTTAGCGGCTTATGTAAAAGCAGTGGCGAAGGCAGAAGAAAAATTCAAGAAGGTGGTGTGCGTTTAGACAGTGAAAAGGTGACTGATACTGATATGACCTTTAATAATTCAACCGAATTGCAAGGTAAAGTTTTGCAACTTGGTAAAAATAAGTTTGTCAAATTAATTTAGTTAGTGGTTAGTGGTTGGTTGTTGGTGGTTTATACAATAATTACCAATTACCAATTACCAATTACCCATTCACAATTACCAATTACCAATTACCAATTACCAATTACCAATTACCCATTCACAATTATCCAATGCAAAAAATCATAGTCCCTCTAGATGTAGGGGATGAATCAAGTGCGATCGCGCTTATAGAAAAGTTATCTGAAGTTACTTTTTTTAAAGTTGGTTTGGAATTGTTTACCAGTTGCGGACCAAAAATTTTGGAAACGTTAAAATCTCGTGAAAAAAGAATTTTTTTGGATTTGAAGTTTCATGATATTCCTAATACAGTAAAAGGTGCTTGTCGTAGTGCAGCTCGTTACGGTGTAGATTTATTGACAATTCATGCTAGTGCTGGTAGAGATGCCCTGCAAGCGGCTACGGAAGGTTTAACGGAAGGTGCGGCAGAAGCGGGAGTAGAACCACCGAAATTGATTGCTATTACTTTGCTGACTAGTATTTCTTCCAAACAATTGGCATTTGATTTAAAAATTCCTTTAGAATTACCAGAATACACTTTACAAATGGCGCTTTTGGCTAAAGAATCGGGGTTAGATGGGGCTGTATGTTCTCCTCAAGAAGTTGCGAAACTACGAGAAATTTGTGGGGATGATTTTTTGTTAGTTTGTCCGGGGGTACGTCCAAGCTGGGCGGAGAAGGGCGACCAAAAACGAACTTTTACCCCAAAACAAGCTTTACAAGCAGGTGCCGATTATTTGGTGATTGGTAGACCTATCACTGCTGCCGAGGAACCTGCACTGGCTTGGCAGAAAATTTGTGAGGAGTTAGGAATTGTAGAGACGTAGCAATGCTACGTCTGTACCGGAGTTAGGAGTTACCAATTCCCAATTCCCTATTCCCTATTCCCAATTCCCTATTCCCAATTCCCAATTCCCTATTCAATATAATGATTCAAAAGAAAAATTATTATTTATTGCTTGTATTTAGCTTTTGGGTTTTGATCTCTAATCTATTTAATTATTCTGCATTAGCAGCGAGTTCGATTATTATTCCTTTGCCTATAGAAGATTACGGAAAAAAAAACCCTTACTAGACGCAGAGAACGCTGAGGAAAGAGGTAAGGAGAGATGGGTAATTTTAGACGGAGATAGAGGTAATAATACTAAGAAAAAATCATTTTGTTCTAATCAAGATTTATCTATATTAACTACTAAACTATTGCGGGATTTACCGGCTTATTTTAACCGTGCTACTCAACGCGCTCGCCGTTTGGATAGGTCTGTACAGGTTTATAGTTATATGTTAGTGGCGGGGAAACCGGATTTTACTCCGTTACCTTTGAAAAGTTGGACTGATGAAGCAGATAAATCAGTAAATGGGACGAAAGGAGTCGAGCAAGTATTTTTTACAACTTTAGAACGTCAGTATGTAAAAGGAAAAGCCGTACAATTACAAGGATTTCACTGGCTATTTTTGACAAAAACCGAAAGCGGTTGGCAAATGGCAATGATGTATTCTCAAACTGGTGGTTATCCTAAACAAAACCCACCAACCCCACCAAGAGAAAGTAGTGATAGTGCTGTAGCGCAAGGAATTCAAACTTGGTTGCGGGATTGTCGAGCAGGGAATAGGGAATAGGGGATGGGGAGACAAGGGGATGGGGAGATGGAAATAAATATCAACCAACAATTACTGTCAACTGTCCACTGTCCACTGCTACAAAAACTGAGTTAAACTGGATTATCTAAGCTTCCACTCCTTTGCTGATTTTGATTGTGTCAGGATTGCAAGCAAGAGCAAAGAATTCAAGTTGATCTCCTCCTATACAGGGGATTTTTGTTTTTGAGGTAGTCAAAATCGATGAATCCAGTTGATTTAGCGTTCGCACCAGCGTTACAACAGTCCGAATTAATCCGTCGTAAGGAAGTATCACCGCTGGAGTTGGTGGAATTATACTTAGAACGCATTCAACAGTTTAATCCTAAGTTAGGAAGTTATTTTACTGTTACAGCAGAGCAGGCGATTGATGATGCTAAAGTTAAAACCGAAATGTTGGCTCAAAACCAGGAATTGCCATTATTTTTCGGTGTACCAATTTCTATTAAAGACTTGAATCCTGTTGCTGGTATTCCTTGTAGCTACGGCAATGCAGCATTACTTGGTAATGTACCAGATTTTGATGATGGTGTAGTTGTCAAAATTAAACAAGCCGGATTTATTATTTTAGGTAAAACGGCAAGTTCGGAATTAGGTTCTTTTCCTTACACTGAAGCTACGGGTTTTCCCCCGTCAAGAAATCCTTGGAATTTAGAATATACTTCTGGAGGTTCCAGCGGTGGCGCTGCATCAGCACTGGCTGCGGGGTTGTGTGCTATCGCTCAAGGTTCCGATGGTGGCGGTTCAATTCGCGGACCTGCGGCTTGTTGCGGATTAGTTGGTATCAAACCATCTAGGGGAAGAGTTACTCACGCACCAGTTGGCGATCGCCTTAATGGAATTGCCACAAATGGACCAATAGGCAGAACTGTAGCCGATGCCGCAGCTTTATTAGATGCCATGTCTGGCTATGTTACAGGAGACTCTTACTGGCTACCAGACCCTGGTAAACCATTTTTAACTGCTTGTCAAGAAAAAGTAAATAATCTTCACATCGCTTTTTGTACAAGTATTCCTCCATTAGGAAAAGCAGATGCTAACTGTCATCAAGGTGTAATGGAAACAGTTAAATTATTAGAAGAATTTGGTCATACAGTAGAAGAAAAATGTCCTGACATTAGTGGTTTAATAGAACCGTTTCAGATAGTTTGGCAAAGCAATGTAGCCGCTTCTGGAGTTCCCGCAGAAATTTTACAACCTTTAAATCGCTGGTTATTATCAAGAACTTGTGACGCTGGAAAATACCTGCGAGCAGTTTGTCAAATGCAGATTGTAGCTAGAAAAATCGTCATGTTTTTTGACACTATAGACGTGCTAGTAATGCCAGTTTATCTACATTCACCCATCCGCGTTGGTGAATGGGCTGCATTAAGTCCGGAAGAAACATTTGATAATATAGTTCGATGGATTGCACCTTGTCCCGCAGCCAACGCTACCGGGCAACCGGCAATATCGCTTCCCGTTGGCTTTGACGACAAAGGTTTGCCCATCGCAGTGCAGTTAATCGGAAAACCCACCGCAGAAAGCACTCTCATCAGCCTAGCAGCACAATTAGAAGCCGCAAACCCAGTATACAAAATTCGTCCGAGCAATTGTTAAAGGTCAAAGGTCAAAGGTTAAAGGTTAAAGGTTAAAGGTCAAAGGTTAAAGGTTAAAGGTCAAAGGTTAAAGGTTAAAGGTCAAAGGTTAAAGGTTAAAGGTCAAAGGTTAAAAGGTTAAA
>JAAUSO010000254.1 GCA_012033205.1 Richelia sp. SL_2_1
ATTAATGTAGAGACGTAGCAATCGCTACGTCTCCCGAACGTTTAGCGGGAAAACGAACCATTCTAAGTTGATATTGTCCTAAATTACCAATCCTAACAAATATAGAAAGACGTTGCATTTGCTACGGTACTCCCATTAAATTAGGGTTGATATTGTCCTAAATTACCAATCCTAACCAAAATACAGAAAGACGTTGCATTGCTACGTCTCCATAAATTAGGGTTGATATTGTCCTAAATTACCAATCCTAACCAAAATACAGAAAGACGTTGCATTGCAACGTCTCTACATTCAATATTTTTAAAAATTAATTATTTCGTTTTTGCTAACATCAAATTTGACTGATTGACGGCGAATTGATAACCTATACCAAAATCCAAAGGCTTAATTGTTTGATTACTTGCATAAACTTGTCTCAAATCTGACTGATAACTATTACTAAATAAGCCAATTGGACGAGTATAAGCACCATAAAATTTTAAATCCCATTTAGCATTATCAAAAGATTTTAAAGGCATTCCAGAATCATCTTGTAATAGATGGCTGCTGTTAGCCAAAATGGTATTTCTAATATTTGAAAAGCTGTCGTTGTACATTAAATAGGAAGCTGCTTTCAAATAAGTAACTGGATTTTCCAGGTTAGTCACAAACTTTGTTAACTCTGGATGCTTCTTCAAACCATCATTTGATAAATCCGTCGAGAAATAATACAAATTACGAGGAATTGATTCTCCTTCGGGAACAAAAGTAATTTTTACTCCTGAAACCATACCTTCCTTAAATTGTTGAATACTAGCATTTGTATCCAATCCAATATATTGCAAATCGAGAATACGATTGTTAGTACGTGCCATAAATATGTACAAAATCGGTAAAACTCCTTGCTTTTGCAAATCAACCTTCATATCATTAGTGCGGAAGAAGCTAAATTGCAAAATTTCTGATAAAGAACTTCTGGCTTTACTTAATGCATTATTGCTTTCGTTTGCAGAAAGTTTTGCAAAATCTGGAACACTACCTACTGGTTCTAAACCGATTAAAACCATCTCCTTAGCTTGAGGAAATAAAGAGTAACTATAGAGAAAATCTGGTCCACTAAAAGGATAAAAAACAGATGGAGATTTAGCATTAATGTCTTTTAATTCACTTTCAGTCCATTTTCTCACTTTTGCTAACTGTTGATTTTCTAACTTAGACCAAGCATTTTTATAGTAGTTTTGATGGGAACTCCAACCTTGATTTTGTTGTACTTTTGCTAAAGTACTTTGACTATCAACTTCTATTCCAGCAAGCAATTTTGCAGTATCTGTTAATTGAGCAGATTTTGCCCGATCAAATTTTGCTAAAGGGTCTACAGATGCAGTTGATTCAGCTTTTTTAATCGCATTATCTGTATTATAGTTAGTGTTGATATTTTCGCTAGAACTACAACCTTGTAATAACAAAAATGCGCCAATACTAGTACCTAAAAAGGTAGAAACTAATTGATTATTTTTCATTTTTTTAGTTTTAGAAAAGATTTTTCCAAATTATTCAAAAATCAAATTTATTCCGATATTTCCTCAACTGAAGACCAGCCCATCTTCTTTTTAGCCGCAAAGAAATAGACAATCAAACCGATAGCTACTGTTCCCAATCCCGTCAAAGATTCAATTGGTTTATCAATCAAAATAAATACCAACATCCATAAACTAATAGCTAAAAACACAATTGGTGTAAAAGGATAACCCCAAGTTTGATAAGGCCGAGGTGCTTCGGGATATCGCAAACGGTAAACAAAAATGCCTAAAACTGTAATAAATGAAGATAATGTGAGGGTAAATCCTAAATAAGTAATTACTGCTTGAAAACTTGATGTCAAGATTAAAACAGTAACAATAAATAACTGTAAAAGGATTGCAAAATATGGAATTCCGCTGCTATTTTTTCTCGCAAGTAGTTTAAATAAAGGAATATCTTCACCAATTGCTTGAGTAACTCTCGGGCCTGCTAAAACCATCGAACTAATTGAAGATATTAGTCCAAAAGAAATCATTATACCCATTACTTTTGCTCCAAAAGTACCAAAAATCTGATTAGCAGCTATATACCCAACTTCTAATTCTCCTACTAATTTATTAATTGGTGTTGTATGTAAAAATATAAAGTTTAAGAGTAAATACAACACCATTACAATCAAAGTTCCAGCAATTAGAGAACGAGGTAAATTCTTTTCCGGTTCTTCTACTTCACTAGCTAAATAAACCGCTGCATTCCACCCTGAATATGAATAAGTGACGTAAACTAATGATATTGCAAAAGGAGAACTGAAGATTAAATTAACATCTCCTATTGATGGTAAAAATCCTAACTGTTGAGGTTCTGGTAAAAATAAACCACAAACAATTAAAACAACAATTAATAAGACTTTTAAGATAGTAAATATCTGTTGAAAGTAGCTACCAAATGCTTTATTTCTACTATGAATTAAAGACACAAAAATAACTACACCTAAAGCAATAGCTGTCGAAGATATTAACGGAAATACACTTTTGAAATATGCTCCCAAAGCCATGGCAGCAGCAGCGATTGGCGCAGCAAAACCTACTGTTACCGATACCCATCCAGATAAAAAACCTACCACTGGATGATAAATACGGGATAAATAGTAATATTCCCCACCAGAATAAGGCATTGCTGCACCTAATTCACTGTAACTTAAAGCACCGCACAAAGCGAAAATTCCACCCACCATCCACAAAAATAAAAGCGTGAAACCAGATTTGATATCAACTACTTGAAAACCCAAGCTAGTGAATACACCTGTACCTATCATATTGGCTACCACAATACAGATTGCAGTAAATAAGCCAATTGGTCTTTGTTGCTGATTTACAGTCATGCAATTTAAGTAAAAATACTCAATTATATTCCTTTAAACAATTTAATTTTTAACTCAGCAAATGCTTAGATGCCATCCTGGTAAATGCTGATATTTATACAAGGTAAATTTATGATAATTCTAATATTCGGCATTGATTCAGTATTATCTCTTGGAGTTAATGTATTATATCGTTTATTTTTTATTGCTATTAAGGACTAGATGATAGCAAAATCATGTACACACTTATTTTTTTTAATACTCAGCAATAAAACGTAAGAAGTATTTAGGATTACTTTTTTTGGGTAGGAGATTACTGATTTAAAAAACCGCAGAGACAAGCCACTGCTCGGCTATGGTTCCCCGACTTGTAGCAAGTGGCGCGCAGAGAGCGCTGAGGGAAGAGGTGAAGAGAGAAGGAAGTAAATATGATGAAAATGACTGATGATTTTTTCTGTTCTAGCTGTTAATTTTAGATAAGTTTTGGGAATACTATAAATATGGTTCTGTAGAAATTACAATTGTACTATTCAATTCTGAATGTCAGAAAATATTGTGACATTAAAGTTAACTGAAAAAATAAATTAATCAAAAAAAAATCTAGTATTGCGTTTATAATTTATAAATTTTTCTGTGTTCTATAAAGTAACTCTTTAAATTTTAACAGCTAACATAAATAATTTTATTCGACATTTTTACAAACAAAATATGATTAATGTATTTAATTATATACTTATCAAGCAATCATCTATTTATGTATTTTTCAGCATGATAAATAGATTTATTACTGATGATATATATTTATTTAGGTATCTTCGAGGATGACGTTTTCTTTGATGAAAGATTAAAATATTAATAATGCTCTTATTTAATTAGACCTTTTGTCAAAAATGTTTTGATATATTAATTGCAAGCTAAAGATAAAAAAGGGTTATATCTAGCTTTTATCTCTTTTTTTGAGGTTTTTAGCAGTTTTTTGTCAAAAGTCTATTTTGTTAAAAGCAACTTTTAGTTAGAATGCAGGGGGATTTATCACCTGCGAAGAATCAAATAATAAAACAAATATTATATCAAAAGGCAGTTATGTCAGTCTACCAAACTAGTCGCAGTGAAGCCGTTGATTTAATTATTAGCGCGAATAATCCAGCGGAGCGTGAGTTCATTCAAAATTCGGCTCGATTGGATGCTCTAAGTCATCAACAGGAAGGAACTATATCGAGTTTTCTTGCTCCTTTAACTCAAGATACTTTTAAACAAGTTGTTAAAGATGTAGAGCATAAATTGCAGATTGTTAATCAAACCTTGTCAATGTTGGATTCTAAAGGGTTTGAAGCAATTTTACAAGAAATGTTGCAATCTATCACTCTCAAAACTGGGGAGTTATTAGGTGCTGATAGAACAACAATATTTCTGTTAGATGAAGAGAAACAACAGCTATACACAATTGTTGCTGAAGGAGAAGGAAAACGTTCTTTAGAAATTCGCATACCAGCAAATAAAGGTATTGCTGGTGAAGTTGCGACTTATAAAAAAGTTGTCAATATTCCCTTTGATTTTTACAACGATATTCGTTCTTCTTTTGCAAGAGAACATGAAAAAAGAACGGACTACCGTACTTTTACAATGCTGGCTTTACCTTTGCTCAACGAAGACGGTAAATTGATTGCGGTAGTGCAGTTGTTAAACAAGTTAAAACCTGATACTAACTCTACCGCTCCTTTGTGCGAACGCATCGATATTCAAGGCTTTACTGATGCTGATGAGGAATTGTTTCAAGAATTTGCACCTTCTATCGGCTTAATTTTGGAATCATCCCGCTCCTTTTATGTAGCGACTCAGAAACAACGAGCTGCTGAAGCTTTGATGAAAGCAATTAAATCCCTTTCTCAAAGCAGTCTCGATTTAGAAGAGACACTCAAACGGGTGATGGATGAAGCTAAACAACTGATGAATGCAGATCGTTCTACTTTATGGTTAATAGATCGCGATCGCCAAGAATTATGGACTAAAATTACTTTGGGTGATGGTTCGACTAAAGAGTTGCGTGTACCAATGGGTAAGGGTTTTGTTGGTCAAGTCGCGTCAAGTGGTAAAATATTAAATATTCCCTTTGATTTATACGATCATCCCGATTCCGATACTGCTAAACAAATAGATCAGCAAACTGCGTATCGTACTTGTAGTTTACTGTGTATGCCAGTATTTAACGGCGATCGCGAATTAATTGGTGTAACTCAACTGGTAAATAAAAAGAATAAAACCGAATTTCCCCCCTACAACCCCGAAAATTGGCCCCAAGCACCCGAATGTTTCCAAGCTAGTTTTGATCGTAACGACGAACAGTTTATGGAGGCTTTTAATATACAAGCAGGTGTAGCGCTACAAAACGCTCAATTGTTCGCGACTATCAAGCAACAAGAACAAATGCAGCGCGATATTCTCCGCAGTCTTTCTAATGGTGTGATTTCTACTGATAGTAAAGGCTACATCCTTGCTGCTAATGAAAGCGCTTTACGTTTGTTGGGATTAGAAGCAGAAGAGCGTTTAGAAGGCAAATTAATCAACGATATTATCAATATCAAAGAAAACGACTTTGATAAATGGTGTTACGATGCTTTAAATATTAATAACGATCATAAATTACGCGAGCAATATTATCCCGATCGCACCCTTCTTACCCATCAAGCTGTAGAAAATAGTATTAACTTGTCAATTAATACCATTGCCGATGCCAGCGATGACAAACAAGTTAGGGGTGCGTTAGTAGTCATGGATGATATCAGCGACGAAAAGCGCCTCAAAAGTACCATGTACCGCTACATGACTCAGGAATTAGCCGAAGAATTACTCAAATTAGACGACGCAAAACTAGGCGGCGATCGCAAAGAAGTTTCAATTCTATTTTCGGATATTCGCGGCTATACCACTTTAACAGAAAACCTGGAAGCAGAAGAAGTGGTAGGTATGCTCAACGAATACTTCGAGTCAATGGTAGAAGCGGTTTTCAAACATAAAGGTACCTTAGATAAATACATTGGTGATGCCATCATGGCTGTATACGGTTCCCCTTTACCTTTACAAAACCATGCTTGGATGGCAGTACAAACATCCTTAGAAATGCGTCGTCGTTTAAAAGAGTTTAACGCTCGTCGTCATGCAGAGAATAAACAACAAATCAAAATTGGTATAGGTATCAACTCAGACGTTGTTATCAGTGGAAACATTGGTTCAAGCAAACGTATGGAATTTACCGCAATTGGTGATGGTGTAAACCTTGGTTCGCGTTTAGAAAGCATCACCAAACAGTACGGCTGTGACATTATCATCAGCGATAATACCCATGAACCTTGTAAAGATTTAATCTGGGCAAGAGAATTAGACTACATTCGTGTTAAAGGTCGTAAAGAACCAGTGTCAATATATGAACTTATCGGTTTGCGTGAAGAGAGCGTCAGCGGCGACAAACTAACGGCGATCGAATATTACCACAAAGGGCGCGAATACTATATTAATCGTCAATTTAATTCAGCTAAAAACCAATTCGCGAAGGTGTTGGAAATCCACGAAGATGACAAAGCCGCAATCGTGCATCTAAAACGCTGTCACCATTGGTTGGAGAATCCCCTATCCGATAGCGAATGGGATGATGGTGTGTGGACTTTCAAAGAAAAGTAGTATTTTACTAATTGATAATTACAATCAGAAGTCGGGTTTTTAGTTTAAAAATAGCGGTTTTCGGTTGGATAGAATACAGATGAACCTCACCCCCTTCCCCTCTCCTTAACAAGGAGAGGGGTGTCCGCAGGACGATTGGACTCAACTGAAAACTGCTATATCTGTTAAACAAAACAATCATCCTAAAAACCCGACTTCTCAAGCCAAAAAATCCACCACAGTTTGAGCAATAACTTCATTGCCATCAATCGCGATCGCTTTTTGAGAGCGTGGTGCTTCTAATGGCTGCTTGAGAAATTCCCAGGAACTCTCAAACAGTTCCGAAGGAGTCAAAATTTGATGATAATTATAATCTGATATACCTTTTATCAGAAAAGCTGCTTCCGCAAAATTGTCTCTAGTAACTGAAACAATCGGCACTCCTAATTTAGTTGCTTCCGAGAATGTACCGAAACCCGGTTTAGAAATTACTCTCCCACAAATTGGCATAAAATCAACAGGACGAGTTCTGACATCTTGAACTTTGATTAAATTGGGTAAATCTGGTGCTGATTTATCAAAAGTAATAAATTGCCAATCTGGGAAATAAGTCAGATTTTCATAGGGTAATTTCTGTAACCCCAAACCGCCAAAGCTGAGCAACACAGTCTTTTCACGAGATGTAGTGATTTTCCATTGGGATTTGATTTCATCGGCATTAAAAACAGGAGAACCACCAGTTAAACCAACATCAGTTATATTCTCAAACGCTTGCATCGGTTCATGAAAAGGAAGACGAAAAAGGCGATCGCACTGGGAGTAACATTCCCCAATCCAATCGGCAATGTCAATAAAATCACCACCCCAATCTCTGTAAATAAAATCCCAACCAAAATTACTGATCATCCAACAAGGAACATTGGCAGCTTTACCAATTTCGGCGGCTAAGAAGGGAATATCAGCCAAAATTAAATTAACGCGATTCTGATGAATAAAATCAACTTCGGAAGCAATAATAGAACGATGATTTTTCTTAATTTCTAATAATTTTTCTAAAGTAGCTTGTTTATCCATTTTCAAGCTATCAGCTTGAACAACCCCCAAATCATAAGCACGAGGACGATGAATAAAATCACCTTTTATATAGCATTCCAACAACCAACGTGGTGCAGTTGTCACCATAATTAACAATACTTCCGGACATAACTGTTGAATAGTCGCTGCCACCGCAGCAGTACGAGTTGCGTGTCCGAAACCGTGATTAGTAATTGCAATATATAAAATAGGACGTTGCATATTTGGGAATGGAGCATGGAGTATGGGGCATAGATGGCAATTATGCTGTTTTTCCCCTTTAATACTTTATATGGTTCGGTTTAATTATGTCGTCAATCTAATTCATAATTATGAATTAATAATTATAGTAAATTTCAGTTGAGTTCAATACAGTAAAACCTCACCCCCTTCCCCCTCCTCCTTGCTAAGGAGAGGGGGTGCCCCGGAGGGGTGGGGGTGAGGTAAAATTTGTATTGCATCCAAGTGAAAACCGCTATATTTGGTGAAAATCTCCCATTATAGAC
>JAAUSO010000063.1 GCA_012033205.1 Richelia sp. SL_2_1
ATTTACTTCAGTAATATTACTTTCTTCGATAGTATTATCATTTACCGATACTTCGGTAACATCTGTAGTCAAAGATGCAGATTGCTCGGTTTGGGGTTCTGCCCACAAATCCGTTGGTGAAGTTTCTTGATCTACTTCTGCTTCTGCTTCTACATTCTTATTATCGTTCTCGGATGTTTCTTGATTATTCCACAACCCCGAACTGACTGCGGCAATTCCTCCTAATGCTGCTGCTCCACCAGCTACAACACCTGTTGGAAAAGATGTGGATTGCTCGGTTTCCGGATTTCCCCACAAATCCCCAGGTGAAATTTCTTGCTCATCTTCCGTAATATTACTATTATCAAGAGTCTCATCATTTACCGATATTTCTGTTACACCTGACGGTTGTTCAGTTTCCGGTGTCTGCCAAACATCTGGTAATTGAGAATAGCCGGTTTTTGGCTCAACTTCTGCTGCTTCATCTCCCACAACAGCCGAATTATCAGCAGGTAATGTTTCGTCTACGGCTGATTCTGAAACATCCTTACCAGTTAGTTTCGATTTAATTCTAGCCGCACCAGCCGCAGCCGCACCACCAAGAGCAAAATTACCCAACCAGTTACTTGTGGAACTACTCGGTAATTCTTCTTGGGGAACAACATTATTCTCAACATTATTATGATCAACTTCAGCGGTATTATCTGCTTCTGTCGGCGGTATTTCCTCGTCAATTGGGGTAGAAATTCGCGGTAATGAATGATAAGAACTATTAACCACAGCAGCTGGTGCTTCTAAATCTAATCCAGTATCGGGAATATCGGGTTGCTGAAAATCCGGTGTATCCAAAGACAATTCGGAAGCAGATTCAACGGACGATGTATCTTGCTGATTTCTCGAAGCTGCTGCGGCTCCTAATCCAGCGATTCCCAATGCTCCTAACCCCAATCCTGCTGTATTTATTCCCGATGCACCGGGTTCAACAGGTGTAGTCGCAACAGGTTCCCCTACAGCATTGCTTGCACTTGTAGTCTGGGGAGTGAAGGGAGGAGGAGAATCATCTGGTAATACACCCCTAGTAACAGTATCATCTTCCTGAGACCTGCGTCTTCCCAACAACCACCACAGCACCAATGCACCGAGAACTGCCGCAGGAAATAAAATCCACCACCAAGGTATTGTTTTTCCTTCAGCAACTTCAGTAGAAACACCAGCACTCTCTCCGGGTACAAATGCTTGGTTGTCATTATTAACGCTACTGGAAGTTGATGTATTGGTTGCGGTTTCTACACCTTCGGTTGCTGTACTGTTGTTATCGGTGGTGTTATCAGTAGTCGCTTGAGTATTTCCCGGAGTTGTGACTGCACCGGGAGTAGTTGTAGCTGTGGTATTTGCATCACCGGAAATGGCTTGAGCAACAGTTTGAGCAACCGAGAAGGCTTCTTCTTCTCTAGCTGCTTGTAAAGCTTCCTGCCCTGGTGTTGCTGTTGCAAAACCAACAAAGTTTTTCACTGCTTCCGGGGGATTTCTCCGGAAAACGTAAACCAGCGGCTGGGAGTAGGGATATCTGGCATCATCTGGTAAGGTTTTGTGCATACTTAAAATACGCACATTATCTAGTTTCGATACTTGATTGGCTAACACAAAACTGATACCATCATTACCCAACTCTTTGACAACTTCGGCTGGATCATCACTAACTAATTGAATCGCATTAGAACCAGTTTTAAATGAATTGCCCTGGAAAAGTGGATAGTTGCGAAAAGCTTGGCGAGTATCGCTCATATCGGGACGATCAACAACCCGAATTTTACCTGAAGGTGCGCCAAGTTCTGACCAGTCGGTGATTTCTCCGCGATAAATTCTGGTAAACTGTTGATTGGTTAAATCGCCTTTAAAAGGATTATTCTTACCAACAACGATCGCAATTTTCTCTCTTCGTAAACGTTGCTGTTCTAAACCTTGTTGTTCTTCTTCGGGGGTTAAACCGCGTCCAATCGCGGCAATATCTATCTTACCTTCTTGTAAAGCTTTGAGTGCATCATCAGTTCCATTACTAGCAAGTTGAACGTTGGTACCGGCATACTCTTTTTCAAAACGTTGTTTTAATGCTTGATTCGCTCTTGTCATGCTAGTAGAACCATCTACCCGAATTGTGGTTCCTTGAGGTACCGCAGTTGGTAGCCCAAAAGATGGAGTTTCGGTTGTTGATTGTGCCACTACATAGTCCGATTTGAGAAAATTAATCATTACTGGTGTTGATGTCAACGCTAGTAATAAAGCCAAACGAACTATTGGATTTTTGTTTTTTTGTTTATGCCACATATGCCCAATTTGTATAGTAGAGAAAACAACTTACCAGCCAGCAGTCAAAAGCATGAGATTTATTCGCAGATTTTTCCGATTTCTGTGCAGAAAACGCCCCGCTACACATCCTGTGTTATGTTGTTCTTAAGCACTTAATTTAGAGATATTTATTTTAATAGAGATTGATTGAATCAACTCTACCGTGCTAAGAGATAATAATGAACTCGTGCTTATCTTTTCTTAAAGTATCTACAATTACCTCTATTGCATAAATATTATTTTAGTTATTTTAAAATATTTTAAATATTTCAAATATTTCAAATATCTTTGAATTTTGCATACAGAAGTATTTAAGTACTCAATTTAGAGATGATTCCTGAATAATAAAACCTCAATTAAGATTATATATTTTGAATTTTGGCAATTGTTACCATAATCAATTTTTATACTCCAATGATCAAAACCATTTACTTAAAGTTAAGTTACCTCAAACAAACAAATAATACTAGTGTCTGAACTACAGTGACGATTAATTGGGTAATGGGTAATGGGTAATGGGTTTAATTTTTATTTTGTTCCCTCTTCCCTATTCCCTCTTCCCTCTCATTAACTTTTAACTTTCAACTTAACAATAAAACTTGCACCCTTACCAGGTTCACTGTTGGCTGTAATAGTTCCTTGATGTCGCTCAACTATTTTGCGACAGATAGCTAAACCGATACCCGTACCTTGGTATTCTGTGCGTCCGTGGAGTCGTTGAAAGACGTTAAATATCTTGCCTAAGTATTTTTCGTCAAAACCAATACCGTTATCTTCTACGACGATTTCACAGTAATCAGAGCTAAGCTGTTGATTTGTAAAGATTCTGCTATAAATTTTTACTAATGGTGGCTCTGTTTTTAAGTGGAATTTCAGAGCATTTCCGATTAAGTTTTGTAGCAATTGACGCATCTGGAGTGGATCGGCTTCGATGGTAGGTAGTTCACCGATTTCGATCCGCGCTTTAGTTTGCGCGATAACTATTTCTAAGTCGGATAATACTTCATGAGTTACCTGTGCCAGATTTACCTGTACAAAAGGTTGTGCTTTGGTGGTTAGTCGCGAAAGGGTGAGTAAATCTTCAATCAAAGCCTGCATTCTTTGGGCTGCATTTTCCATTCGTTGCAGATAGTCGTATCCCTTATCTGTTAAGGCATTTTCGCAGGTGGCTTTGAGGCGATCGCCAAATGCGATAATTTTACGCAATGGTTCTTGTAAGTCGTGGGATGCAATAAAAGCAAATTGTTGTAATTCTTCGTTGGAGCGAGTCAATTCTTCTCGTTGACGGGTTTCTTGTTCTAACATTTTAGCTTGGGAAGCAGCTATACCCATTTGGTCGGCTAATTGTTTTAATAGTTCGCTTTCCCATTCATTCCATTCACGAGGACTACCACATTGATGAGCAATTAGCAATCCCCAAAGTTGGTTTTGCCTGATAATCGGAACTACCAAGTTAGCTTTTACACTAAATCTTTTGAGTAATTCTACATGACAAGGTTGGATATCGGCTTGCTCGATATCAGTAATGGCGCTAATCCTTCCTTGGCGGTATTTTTCGATATATTCTTTGCCAAAACAAGGATCATTAATCTTCTGTCCATAAACTACGGGTAAACCCGGAACTACTGCTTCTTTAACGACTACTATGGAACCATCACTAAATATTCGCAGAATTAATACACGATCGGCATGAAGTAATTTCTGTACTTCCGTAACGCTGGTTTGGAGAATTTGATCGATTTGTAGGGAAGTGCGAATCTTGAGAGTGACATCAGCGAATAATTGCGATCGCAAGTTTTGCCGTATCAGTTCTTCTTGTACGCGCTTACGTTCAGTAACATCCGTATGAGAACCCGCCATCCGTACTACATTGCCATCTGCGTCCCATAATGCTTTACCCCGATCTAAAATCCATTTATAAGTTCCATCTTTACAGCGAACGCGATGCTCAGTAATATAAAAGGGTATTTTATTGTCAAAATGGTTTTGAATCGTTTGCATGACTCGATCAATATCTTCAGGATGCACCCGACTTGACCATTCATCTAAATTATTTTTGATCTCTTGATCGGCATAACCGAGCATTTCTTTCCAGCGAGTCGAGAAAAAAACTTGATCAGTTTTGACATTCCAATCCCAAATGCCATCATTAGTACCTTTGACTGCTAATTGCCAACGCTGTTCGCTTTCTCTGAGGGCATTTTCCATCCGTTGACGTTCGATGGCTGTAGCTAAAACATTCGCGATTGCTTGTAAAAAAAATGTATCGTCTGTGCTAAATGTACGCTGTTTTGTGGTATGCGCTGCCAAAATCCCAAAAGGGCTTTCTTTACCGTGAATAATTACCGATAATCCGCTAACTACATTGTGTTCTAACAATAATTGTGGTCCTTGAAAGCGGGTTTCATTGATTAAATCTTCCACAATTACAGCTTCTGGCGAATTAATAGTATAACCAGCTTGAGAATTTTCGGCAGCATTTATGATCTCTGTTCCCACAACTCCAGAATGCCAACCCACACCAAAGCGCAACAGTAACTCATTACCCCCTGGCAATAATTCCAAGATTTTGGAATATTCTACATCAAGACATTGGGCAATGCACTTAACAGCTTGCTGCATCAACGTATCTAAATCCATTCGGGCTAGTGCTGCTTGAGAAAGTTCAGCAACCAATGCTTGTTGACTAGCATGAACTTCCAAAGCTTCCTGTGCTGTTTTACTAGCAGTAATATCCATATCAATTCCCGACATTCGCACAGCTTTTCCAGAGGAATTACGAAAAATTAAACCTTGAGAACCCAACCAGCGAATAGTACCGTCGGGTAAAACTATACGATATTCAATATTGTATTCTCCTCCTTCTTCAATCGCACTGTGCAGCGCTCGATCGAGTAAATCTCTGTCTTGAGGATGAACAAAACTCAGAAAATTTTCGTAGGTTTGATTTACATTTAAACTTGCTTGCTCAAATAAT
Organism: Richelia sp. SL_2_1; assembly: GCA_012033205.1. Classification (GTDB taxonomy): domain Bacteria; phylum Cyanobacteriota; class Cyanobacteriia; order Cyanobacteriales; family Nostocaceae; genus Rivularia. The sequence continues at coordinate 5,303 of JAAUSO010000063.1, forward strand.
GTTCTAATAATATCCGACCAAATTATCTTATTAGTAACAATATCCCAATCCCAAACGCCCATATGAGCAGCCGACAATGCAATTCTTAATTGTGCTTCGTGCCACCTTGCTTGTTCCGTTTGCTGCCGCAATTTTTTCATTGTGTGATGAGCTTCTAATAAACGATGCACCCGTTGACGTAATACCAACCACTGAATCGGTTTAGTAATATAATCGGTAGCACCAGCATTAAAAGCTTTTTCTACGGAACTTTCTTCATAAAGAGCAGTAATAATTAATATCGGGATATCTTCCCCCCCAGGAAGTTGACGCAAACGCTCACAACATTTAAAACCATCCATCTGTGGCATTAAAGCATCGAGCAAAACCATATCTGGTTGTAATTGAGTATAGACTGTCAAAGCCTCTTCCCCATTAATTGCTTCAGCTACCGAATATCCCGCCGATTTCAGCAATTCCCGCAACTGCATCCGCGTTAAACGATCATCATCTACAACTAGGATTAGATTTGTCATGACAGTGGACAGTGGACAGTGGACAGTTGACAGTTGACAGTGGACAGTTGACCTTTAACCTTTAACCTTTAACCTTTAACCTATAACCTATAACCTATAACCTTTATTTTAAAACCGAATGCAAAGTCGTTAATAACTCCCGTGCAGTATATGGTTTGGGTAAAAAAGCTGTATATTTAGAAGCTTTTTCATTCATATTTTGTTCATTGGTTGGTAGCCCGCTGACAGCAATCATGCGTAAACTAGGATTCATTCGATGTAATGTCTTGATGGTAGTTGTACCATCCATATTAGGCATCATCATATCAACTATTGCTGCACGAATTTGATTTTTATGCTGAGCATAAAGTGCCACTGCTTCAATTCCATCATTAGCAGTCATTGCTTGATAATTGTGCTGTTCTAAAGAAGTTGAAGTAATATCTCTAATTGACGGTTCGTCATCAACAACTAAAATTAATTCTCCATTTCCTACAGGTGTTGTCAAACATTCAGTTATTTGGATTGCATTGCTTTGGGCTATTGGTAAGTAAGCTTCAAATTTCGTTCCTTTACCTACAGCACTAGATACATTAATAAATCCGTTATGACCTTTAATAATCCCGATGACGGTGGATAAACCTAATCCTGTACCTTTACCAAATTCTTTGGTTGTGAAAAAAGGCTCAAAAATTCTATCCAAGAATTCTGGAGTAATACCAATGCCCGTATCGGCAACGCTAATAACTACATAAGAACCAACTTTAGCATCAAGGTGCATTTTGGCATAGTTATCATCAATTATAATATTTTCGGCACAAATAGTTAACTTGCCGCCGTCTGGCATTGCATCACGAGCATTTAGACACAAATTCATTAATACTTGATGTAATTGGGTATTATCGCCGGATATATGCCATAAATCTTCTTGAATAGACTGATTAAATACAATCGATTTGGGAAAAGTTTGTTCGACAATCTGCTTCATTTCCCGAATTAATTCTTTCACCTGAATGATAGTGCGATCGCCCTCGATTCCTCTGGCAAATGACAACACTTGTTTTACTAGATTAGCACCGCGTTTGGCGTTGTTTTCGACGATTTCCAACATGGAAATTTCTTTGTCGTTACGACTTTTATTTCTGAGCAACTGTACTGACATTAAAATCGGTGAAAGTACGTTGTTCAAATCGTGAGCAATCCCACTGGCTAAAGTACCAATACTTTCCATGCGTTGAGCGCGTAAAAACTGCTTTTCTAATTCTTTTTTTGGGTAATATCTGTATCAACAGTTAAGATAGATTTGGGTCGTTGACGCTCATCTCTAACTAAAGTCCAACGACTTTCTACAATAATTTCCTTACCTGATTTACCGATTTTTTTTAATTCACCTTGCCACGAATCATGTATTAATACTTCATGATAAATATCTTGACACTTAGATGAGAAAACTTCCGGTTTTAAAAGTTCATAAGCATTTTGATTTATAGCTTCCTCTTCTGTCCAACCATAAACTTTCTCTGCACTTTTATTCCACAGTAAAATTTTGTGAGATAAATCTCGCATGATAATAGCGTCTGTTGCAATATCTAACAATGCTGCTTGCTCGCGTATTTGATGCTCTGTATGCTTACGGCTAGTAACATTTTCAAACATATATAGCCGCGCAAAATCTTGGTTATCCTGATTGTGAATTACTCTGGAAAAACGACGAATAGTTAGACCATCAGGTAATAAAATTTCATCTTCACAAATACATTTTTCAATCAAATCTGGTTGGCAAATTTTCACAAATCCTGGAAATTGAGATGTTAATTCGCAGCATTCTGCCACAATATCTTTGTGTTTTAGTTCGCCACTTTCTACTCGTTCTTTTAAATACTCGATACTCCAGATTTCATAAAAACTTTGATTTGCATATAAAATCTTCCCAGTTCGTTTTTCTACTACATAAAACCCCAGGGGTGAAACGCTGGTTATCGAACGTAAAAGTGTTTCGTTCCAACGTAATTTTTCTTCTGCTTCCTTACGTTGGGTAATATCATCAACTAAATAAGCAAATCTCTGATGTTCCGCAGAATTTGCAATGAGAGATACTTTCGCTTTTAGCCATTTCCTACCATCATTTGTATCGTAAGGATACTCAAAAGTTATAGAAGATTGAGTGCGTTCTGTTTGATGATAAAAATCAATCCATTGCTCGATCAACTGCCGTGAAATTCCCATCTCGCTGACAAAACAGTTTTGCATTTCTTCTGGAGTCAAACCCAAAAATTTCGCAGCCGCATTATTACCAGAAAGATGCAAAATATTATCGTCCCGCACTTCAACAATTCCCATCATCATCGGTGCGCTATCAAAAAAACTTTTGATGATACTTTCGCTTTCATCTAATGCTATTTTTGCTTGCTCGTATTCTTGTTTGATATCTATTAATTTATTTAAAGTTGTTTGTATTTCTAACTGCTTGATTACCAAACGACTAATCGCTTCTAAAGATTTTATTTGTTCGCAATTAATCGAACGTGATACCATATCGATCGCGCATAAAGTTCCTACTACCTGCCCTTGAGGTGTTACTAAGGGTATACCAGCATAAAACCTGACATATGGTTCCGAAATAACCACAGGATTAGTGGCAAACCGCTCGTCAGCTAAAGTATCGGGAATAATTAAACTCTCACCCAAAGTCACACACAAAGAACAAAACCCAATATTTCTGGGCATTTCTGATGCGCTCAACCCCACCGTTGCTTTGAACCATTGACGATTAGCATCAACGAAATTAATCAAAGCAATCGGTGTTCCTGCCACTTGCTTGGTTAACAAAACCAAATCATCAAAAGCTTGTTCCGGTGAAGTATCAAGAACTTTATACTCATATAAAGCTTTTAACCGTAATGCTTCATTTTGAAAAACCTTCTTATCCATTAAATCTTTCCTACTATTGCTGAATTTTCTTTAGTTTGAGAAAAGCAAACTGCGATACAAGTTCATTAATAGAGAAAAATTATCAGAGGTGGTTTCGGAAGGCTACTTGCGAAAAACTGATTTGCTAACATCATACACAACTATATCCTCAGTTTGATTAAAGCTATGTGAGCTTATTCCTAATAAAAACAATTAATCATCTGAAGCTTCAACCAGGATAATTAATTTTCCGGGAAACAACTTCTGTAAAAGCCATTTATCTAAATTATCTAAATTATTTACGACAGCAATATCGACAATTTAGTTACACAAACCATAGTAATATGCCTTAAGGTAGATATTATAATTCTGTTCATACTTCAGTATATTTACACAAAAAATCTGTAAAATGCGTGTATTTCGGTATTTTATTCGATAAAATAAAAATAAATTAAAAATAAATTAAGAATAAATTAAAAATCAAATAAAAATAAATTAAATTTAATTAAAAATCAAATAAAAATAAATTATTTAGTTATCGCTAGATTATTTATGTTTTTACTTTCTGGCTCTTGATTTACCGAAATCAAGGACAATATACTTAAATGTTATTTAAAAAACCTAATGAACTCCCTTGTTTCAACTACCTTTACTGGTACAGTTAAACCCAGCCCGGAAGATAACTTTGCGATTACCTTTGCACCCCTCTCACTCTCAGAAGTTTATAACTTAGCAGACCATCCAGCCAACGGTGCAATTGTGGTAATGAGTGGAACAGTACGCAACCAAACCGACGGAATACCAGTTATTTCTTTAGAATATCAAGCTTACGAACCAATGGCTTTGCGGGTATTTTATCAAATTGCGGCAGATATTCGCCAAAAATGGACGGATACAAATCGTGTAATCATTCATCACCGCACCGGACATTTACAAATCGGTGAAATCAGTGTTTTAGTAGCAGTTGGTTGTCCCCATCGTTCAGAAGCTTTCGCTGCTTGTGGTTACGCCATTAATACTCTCAAACATAATGCTCCCATCTGGAAAAAAGAACACAATCGCGATGGTTCTAGTAATTGGGTGAGTATTGGTGCTTGTGAACTAGAAAAATAAAGGTTATAGGTTAAAGGTTAAAGGTTATAGGTTATAGGTTATAGGTTATAGGTTATAGGTTAAAGGCTAAAGGTTAAAGATTATAGGTTCCACTGTCCCAGGTCAACTGTCAACTAAATATAAATTACTATTTCATAGCATTTCTTAATCAAAATCATTATTTTTATTTAGGTTTGTAACAGGAGTTTTACTTCTAAAGATTTATTCCTTTAGACTTATTTTTAATCGAAAAGTTTTTGTCTAAACGTGCCATGCATTCAGTAAATTTTATCTGTCACGAATTTTTTGTAATGCTTTCGTTTGTTGCTTGCATTATAGGTTTAGTCTTGTTGTGGGATAGCAGTCAACTTGATAGCGAAATCCAGTTAAGCGAAACAATTTTGTTTAGAATGAGCTTTTCCTACTGGTTAGTTTACTGTGTTGCTTTTGGTATCGAAAAAATAGTTTTACCTGAATGGGAAGTTTTGTTAATGAGTTTGAAAATGACTACAGCTTTGTCATACTTTCTGACTTTTTCCTGCATTCTCTGCTTGCCATTACATAAATTTGCAGTTCGACAAATACAGGATTAGACAGTTGACAGTGGACAGTGGATAAACAACCATCAACCATCAACTATCAACCATCAACTACCAACTATCAACTATTTATTCATTGCAACTGCGATCGCAACTTGTAATTCATCTTGTTCCAAGGTAGTCAGGATAAACACTTCTTGCACAGTTTTTCCTTGACGAGCGATGACTTTAAACCCACCTCGAATTGGAACAGACACCCGTAATTGCATATGAGGGGAATGACCTCTAACGCGGCTGATTTCTCCGGGTGTTATGGTTTGAATACTATCTTGGTTGCAGAGACGTTCGAGAATCGGTATCAGACCATCAATATGAGTGGAATGATTCCAAACGAGTCTGCCGTTTTTCTCACGGTTAGAAATTGCTTTAATAGATTTCGAGGTGGGTTTAGCCATTGTTTTTACGCAGCCTCAAGAGGTGCCATTGTCAAACCAGCCCGACGTAATTGCTGGTGATATAATTCTGCTGGTTCTTGAGGTCCTACCCAGACAACGGCTTGTCCTTCATAATGGATTTGATTGGTCAATTCCCAAGCGCGATCGCCAGTCATTCCTGGAATATATTTTGTCAAACAATCGGCAACGTGTACAAAAGTATTAAAGTCATCATTGAGAACAATAACTTTGTAGTTGGGATAAGGTTTGCGCTTAACCTCACTAACCCGATCGGGAGCTATAGTTGGTGCATTTGCCATCCCATAAAGATTGGCAGATATTTTAGTAGCCATAAAAACTTTACTACAAATTTTCATAAAAATACATCACAAGTAACTAGTTTAGTGCATTCTTAGCAGTCTATGATTATTACTCCTTTGCCGACAAAAAATTACCGATCAAAAAACTATTATAGATGCGCCCAAATAATCAGCAAAGAAATAGAGAAATAGATTGTAGGGTGTGTGACGCTATGAGATAATTTCAACGGTTCTATAAGACTTGTAGCGTCACGCACCATAAACCTGCTTAATTATTTCCAATCATTCCAGTTTTCGTTAAAAATTGAAGTATCGGGAAAAGCAGTTGGATTGTTATTTTGTTTTAACAAGCGTTGTAATTGAATTAACTGCGGTTCAATTCGAGGTAATTCATCGACTAATTCGTAAGGTGCAATATTATTTTTCAACGCAAAAGCCGCTGTAGTTCCCGCAGATGCACCAGCAGACCATTCAAAGGAATGTACGCGATAAGCAGCAGCTGCAATGTGACTTGTCGCGATACTCTTACCAGCAACTAATAAGTTATCAATTTTCTGGGGAATCATGGCTCGAAGTGCAATTTGAAACGGATAAGCTTGTCCGGCACCGCGTCTTTCACCTTCACGTTCAGTATTTCCTGGTGCTTCCGGAGGACTTTTTGTCATGCAGGGATGAAAATCGATGGCGTAATGTCCAATACCCACTGCATCAGGGAAAATAGTAGAACGAGTCCGTCGTGCTACATCTTCTGGGGGTTTTTGACCGCTAAGCACTGATATTGCTTCTAAACCAGCTAAAGAAGCTTTCAGTTTACGATACATTCTTGTAGGTAAAGTCTTGCGATAAAACTCGTCATTATAATCGCGGCGAGAAATATCAATTTCTTCGATAGAAAAGCCTCTAGGATGTGCGTAGCCAGGACGACCGATAATCCGCCTTCCTTCACGCATATACGGATATTTAGATAACCCGTGTGCCGTTCCCATCGGGGAATCTAAACCTTTAAGATAGCGATGATTTGGATAAAGTTGCTTCACACCTTCGCCAAGTTGAGAATCCGTAGTTCCCGCAACCAACCAGTAAAAATAACCTATTGATATTTCCTCGCCTTTACGTAAAGCATCTGTTCGCAGTCCTCCCATCCAACCACCAGGTTGCAATTGTCCTGTAGCTTCAAGTTGCCCACGAGTATAAATTAGATTATCTTGCGAAGTTCCTGGACGGTAATCATTACCCCAAGTCCAGTTTTGCATGGAAATGTCTCCAGGTGTGGGAGCGCTAAAATTGATACCGCCGAATTTCATGTCTTCCCCTTTTGAGGACTCCAAATCCGACGATAAGTAAAGACTAAGGGAAAGCTAGCTAAACGTTTTAATTCATAACTATAGTAAGGGGAATATTGAGGATAAAACGTCGGCATTTCGTTTTGCTGAGGCTCTTTTGTAGCCTCCATTGCAAAGGTGTAAGTAAAACCTTGAGTACAATAAGGGTCATTTGTTGCACTAGAAGAAGAAGGCTCTAGATAAGAACGTTCATCAATGCCAAGACGATGAGGAACATCCGCAAGTCCGATAATTTCTCCAGTTTCGCTAGCATCTATCACATACCAGTTGGGAGCATCGCCTTTTTTTGCTTGTTTGGGAACAAAGCGAATAATAGATTTATTTAAACGCGAAGAATTTTCATAAGTATAGGCATCTTCGATAGTTTGAGACAAGGTAAAAGTATTTAATGGAGGCTGCCCATTGGCACTTTGATGTTGAATACCATAAGCACCATCAATTATTTTTCCACTGCTAGTAGTTTCGAGTTCCTTAATAACAGTATTAGGAAACCATTGCAGCTTACCTCTACCTTTTCTTTGAGCATCTTTGAGCATCGAAACCAACACTTTATGTCCGTCACCAGGAAGGAAACAAGAATCGCTTACCCAACAGTCACCGGGGTTAAGTTCACCGTAAGTTTTGTTGATGCGTTCTCGTAATTCTAAATAGCCGCGAGAATAGAATAACTTTTGTCGTTGGGTTGGACGTTCATCAAGTGCAGATGTTCCTTGAGAAGAAATTTGTCCTCCCATCCAGTCAGTTATTTCTGTTAAACAAACCTCTTTTCCTGCAAGTAAACCTTCATAAGCGGTGGCAATCCCGGATAATCCACCACCCACTACTAAGATGTCACATTTTACAGTTTTATCTGGGTTTCTTGGTGGTGCCGCAATCACAGATAACGGGGTAAAAAATGAAAGAAAAATCGAGCAAACATTAAGTAGAGACAGCTGGCGTTTCATTATTAACAAATTCCATCCAATTTCTATAACAGTCTTAGACGCTACCATTGCGGAAATGTTTACCGCAAGCGTTTAAAGAAGAAAATAAAGTATCTTGAAATACAATCAAGCTACGTTTATTTTCGTAATAATATATAATGCACCATAACGTGTCTTCTGAATTGGGGATGTTTTGAAGAAAACATTTTTTCTTGTATTTCTTATCTCCTAAAAAATACCTGGAGGGTTATGTTTGATGAAAAGAAAAATTGCGAGTCATAAAAACCCGACTTCTTACCCCACAATAATCACAGAAGTCGGGTTTTTAAGATAAATATCAATCACATACTTATAACAGCAATAAAAACTCGACTTCTTACCCCACGCAAAAGAGATAGATGTATTTTTATATATTCAAAGAATCAGTTTTTTACTGTCTATAATTAGAATAGATACAAGAAAATTCAAGAATATTTTACTATTTTATAGTTTTGTTCTCAAGGAACATATTTTTATTTGACGAAGGTATATTATAGTTATTAATTTCTTCTCCCAGCTGAAAATTCCTAATTTATTATGCTTGGTTTATTTTATAAGCCAAGCATTTATTTATATTTATACTCTTAACAAAGATTACCCAACTGTAACGATTTAAGAAAGACGATTATATGATATTTTATCTCTTCATTAATTGTAGATATCTCCTATGGAAATAGAGATATCAAAATTATTATCGCTGTTCGTGCTTTACCCAATATTTAATAATTTATTCAACACATTGAAAAGATGAATACGCGAATATCATATTTTCAATAATTCTGAAATAGTTTTTATTTATATCATCAAATCATTAAATAAATATGATAAATTTTCTTGATTTTTTAATTTAAAAAACAACTTATTTTCATGTTCTTTTATCAATCAATTCAAAAAAACCATGTTTTTGAGTATCCGTGCTGATTTGTTTATCATTTTGACAGGGTTAATAATTAAGAATATAAGATGCTTGACAACTTGAGAAATAAAATATAAATGTATTCAAGTCAGCGAATACAACATTAAAACAAATAAATGTTGTAAATAGGAAACACTATATATAATCAACGAGTCTATTTTTCTTGCTAGGTAATAAACAATGTTTATAGATATATGAATAACCAAGTCAGCGTCGCTAATTCTGGAAAAAGATTGTTATCTTCAATTTTTGAAAGTATTAACGCTAATTTTGCATTAAAGATGGCTCTAGGTGTTGCTAGTGCTGTTCCTCTAGCTTTTACTTCCATAGCAGAAGCCGCACAAGTACAAATAGTACCATCGTCACCCAAATTAGGCGAAACAATATCAGTCTTAGTAACTCCTGACAACCCCGAAAATAGTCAGAATTTACAAGTTACTAGTGACGGAGAAACTTATCCAGTATTTGAAGTTGCACCAAACCAGTATCGTGCTTTTATTCCCACTACTCCATTACAAAAATCTGGAAGAAGAGTAATTCGAGTCTCTGGTGATGGAACAACCCGAAACTTAGCTGTATGGGTAAATAATCGTAAATTCCCTGTCCAAAGAATTAGTTTACCCCCTGGCAAAGCTGGTGTAAAAGCGACACAATACGAACTCGATCGAGCAAAAGCTTTTAAAGCGATTCTCACACCAGAAAAATATTGGAACGGTGCTTTCACCAGACCCAATAATTCACGTGTTAGTACAATATATGGTGTACGTCGCTACTATAATGGTAAATTTGCAAATGACTACTACCACCGTGGACTTGATTACGCAGGTGGTACTGGCTCACCTGTAGTCGCACCAGCAGCTGGTCGAGTGACTTTAGTCGGTACAGTATCCCAAGGTTTCCGAGTTCACGGCAATACAGTTGGCATTGATCACGGACAAGGTGTTACCAGCATTTTTCTGCATTTAAATAATATTAATGTCAAAGAAGGTGACATGGTTAAACAAGGTCAACTGATTGGCGGCATCGGTTCTACTGGAGCTTCAACAGGTCCCCATTTACACTGGGGTTTATACGTGAACGGACAATCTATTGACCCATCAACATGGTTATCTGGTGAAATTAAATAATCATGATGTTATTTGTTACTTTTGTCAGTAAAATGTGTATTGTTTGTGAGTAAAATAACAAATTGAATTGGTACCGTCCTACCTTGCTTGGTGGCTGATAATAAAATGAGCGTTATGAGTATCGAAAAAATTGTAGAGCAGGCTCTCCAGGATGGTTATCTAACACCAGCAATGGAAGCTGAAGTTGGGCGCATTTGTGACAATGCCTCTGAACTGTCTATCGAAGAGTATATGGCACTTGATAGATTAATGGGAGCATTATTAACTGGTGAGGTAGTGGCGGTACCTCGAAAACAATTCATTAATGTTATGGAAGAGTTGGTGTTGACAGAGGCAATTGCGCGAGTAGCTGAAATTGAAGCCACTAGCGAAAGCTCCCTTGATGTCGGAGATATAGCCGCTTATGCTCTTAACCGTCTTCCACCTTTGTACGCGACTACTGAAGAAGGTGCTACTTACCAACGTCAAAGAGCCAAAGCCGAACTTCAAGAATTTATTTCCCAACAAGTAGGAGAAGCCATTTCTCGTTATCTTGACAGACCTAATTTCTTCCCCGAACGTCAAGCTATTGGTAAAAACTCTGGTAACGAAGTTTTGCGTCAAGTTAGCACTTTACTTCAAGCTTACGCACCGAATTTTGAACAAAAAAGTTAAAGGTTAAAGGTTAAAGGTCAAAGGTTTAAGGTGATTATTGCTAATAAACAACTGTCAACTGTCCCAGGTCAACTGTCATTTACGCACCTCCACTGGTACTCCCAAGTCGATTTGTTCATAAAGTAAACGAACATCGGAATTACGCATTCTTAAACACCCGTGAGATACCGGGCTTCCTACGAGATCCGATTCCGGTGTTCCGTGAAAACCAATTTCGTTGTGTCCATCCGACCAAAACCCAATCCAACGTTCTCCCAAAGGACTGTTTGGACCTGCTGCAAAAACTTTACCAGTAATTGGGTGCTTCCATGCGGGATAATGCTGCATATGCAACACCTCAAAAGTCCCTGTAGGAGTTTCCCAACCTTTTTTCCCCACACCAATAGGATAACTAGCGATAACCGTATTTTGACGATATACATAAGCTCGGCGATCGCCTAAATCTACTACTACTTTTTTCTCAAAAGATACATTATTATTCAGAGATTTTGCTTGGGATTGCTGTGGAGATGCGGCTTGTATTTTTAATGACAATTTAGATTTAGGTAAAGATTTTTCTGTTACATCTTTCCCCTGGGATACAAAATCTCTAATTTGTCGTGCGAAAAAATCAAATGGTTCGTTAGTACTAATTCTACTCGAATCTTTAACAGTTTTGGGCATCGAAGTACTAATTCGCCAATGTAGAGTTAGAGATAAAACTGCCGTACCGAAGCACAGTAACATCACTATACGGGCTAAAGAATCATTTCGTACCATGTTTTGCTTCCCTAAAGCCTCCTATACACAGCTTATATTCCTTTTAACTAATCATAGTCGGTGTAAGTCTCATCAAACATTTACAAACTCTTATAAGTTTATTTACTAATTTAACGTGTATGTGCGGGCAAACTAAAGCTATACCGATTTATGTCATTACTTGTAGAACAAAAAAATTTCAGGCAATAGATAAATATCCGGAACTATTGGGGTGTAGTTACCAATCATTAACTTAGAGAGTGGGAGATAAATTATGTTAGAAAAATTATTGCTCGCAATCACCATTACATTTTCATTGAATATGTTCATGCAAATTCAACTGCCGTTAGGAAACGATTCTGAGGATATTTATCCTCCTCAAGTAGATACAACCCCTCAAATTCTGGTAAGAATGCTACAGAAATAAATATTCCTGATTTCTTGAGAAATAAGAATATATCTAGTTTTGTAGTTTATTAAACAAAAATCAAAATCAGACTTGCTTCTCAACATTCATAAAAATACTTGAAGAATAAAACAAACTAAATAGTACTATTGTTCGCAATTAAATTAAGTCTAATTTAATTACAATCAATTGAATTTTGTACTTATTTCTTTTACTACCGGGATAATATTATATGAAAGAAAATCATTTACATAAATTCATAAATTATGATCGGTCGCATTAAGATTGTAGGGTATGTGACACTTTGAACAATCTTGAACGTAAAAATCAGGTTTGTAGTGTCACGCACCATTCGTATCCACCAGACAATTGCGGCTATTCCTAACAAATTATGATCAGTCCTATTAAGTGTGAGTTTCCAACAAAATGATATAGATATTATCATCCTACAACAAGGCAATTATTGTATTGGCACTCCCAAAGCAGTTTTGCTTATATGAAGCAATATTTGTCAGAAAGTTATTCATATCTAGAACAACAACCCTTTTCTTGACATATTATTAACCGTAATTTTACGTAAAATTAGCTTTAAGAATTGTTCCAGTTGAAAATCCGTCACTTTGGAGAGGAACTAACTGCATCATTGAGGGTCTAATAGATAGGGATGATTTAAAGCCAGTATAGATATATGAGTCAATCGATTGCTGCATCCTGGTCTACGCTCGATGCCAGGTTTCCGGAACACCAGTAGAAGTAGATAAACTTTCAAACCACGATCTGATTTTGCGATGTCAGACTGGTGTACGCCCCGAACGTACTGCTTTTGCAGAACTAATGCGTCGCTATCAATCGCAAGTTGATCGAGTTTTATATCATTTAGCTCCTGACTGGTCGGATCGAGCCGATTTAGCTCAGGAAGTTTGGATTAGAGTTTTTCGGAATGTTGCTCGATTGCAAGATCCAAGTAAATTCCGGGGCTGGTTGAGCCGTATTGCGACTAACTTGTTTTATGACGAGTTACGCAAACGCAAGCGAGTTGTTAGTCCTTTATCACTCGATGCTCCTCGTACTTTGGACGATGGGGAAATGGATTGGGAAATTGCTGGTGATACTCCCGGGCCAGAGGAAGAACTGACAACAAGAGAATTTTACGAGCAACTGCGCTTGGCGATCGCCGATTTACCAGAAGTATTTCGGACTACTATTGTGTTGCGAGAAATTGAAGGTTTAGCATACGAAGAAATTGCCGAAATTACTGGTGTTTCTTTAGGAACGGTGAAGTCAAGGATTGCCAGAGCAAGAACTAGACTGCAAAGCCAATTACAAACTTATGTAGAAAGCTAAGTTGTAATATTCCTTCTCACATTTAAACTAAAATCCTTCGATTAATTTTCAACCAATATTAAATTAAGAGTAAGCGCGATTCTACGGGAACAGAATTCATAGTTCGGAATTCATAATTCATAATCGGAATTTAAAGTGTAGATTTACATACACAAAAATTATTGAGACCTAAATCAATATTTTGGGCAATGATTTGAACCCGTAATTTTAAATATTCCTCCTGAACTGCTTGACTCCTTAACATTTGATTAATTGTTAAAAAATATATCGTGCGTCTGCGGTTGGAAGAAAATTCTCGTAAATTCTCAAGCTTGCCCGCTGTGTATATCCGTGTATTAATTGGTAATAATGTTAAGATGAATACAGAATATCACTTTGACGATTCCAGTTTGCAAAATCAGCAACAGGAATTGGAGCATGGGAACGAACCCAATACCAATAATAAATTAACGGGTGCTAAGAATATGTTGAAGCGCGATCGCTTCGAGTTGTTGAGTGCTTACCTTGATGGTGAGGTAACAGCTGCCGAACGTAGACAAGTTGAAGAGTGGTTGGAAAATGACCCCTCAGTTAAAAATTTGCACGCACGGCTTTTATCACTGCGGCAAGGCTTGCGGAATCTTCCAATACCGCAGTCAGAAAAATCAATAGAAGAAACAGTTGATAGCGTAATGGCGCGTTTACGCCGTCGAACCAAAAGAGTTTGGATGTTCGGAGGTGCTGCCGTTGCTGCCTGCCTTATCGGTTCGTTATCTAGTTTAATTCCTAATGCTGAAGTGGGGACGTTCAAGATAGCTGGGAAAGCTTTAAAGCAAGTAGAACAAACTTCTTCAACAGAAATCGCGTCCTTACCGATGGTTGCTTTAAACGAACCACTTATACAAATACCTAAAGCAACCCAAAATCTATCCCAAGAATATGACAAATACAATTAATTAAATTAGGTATTAAGCGTCAACTGATACTTTTCCCTTCAGCACTCCACCATCCATCAATTTGGGGAGTGCCTTTTAATTGGCAAATTTGCTCAAAACTCATGAAATAAAGCCAAGCTAAACCAAGAGAATTATTTTCTAAATCAAATACTTCCACTTGTTTACGATTGTATAAATTTTCTGACATCGGTTTTTGAGGATAATAATCTTCAAGTTGATCAAGACTATTTAAAACTTCATTGTTAGCGAACGTAAGTAAATATCCGTAAACTAAATTATTTCCTTGCGTCATAGCTGGATATCCTTGAGGAAGCGCATATAGTTCACCACGAACGTAAGCTTTTGTTGCGTCGATTATTTTCTGAGAACAATAAAATTCATAATATGCTTCACCTGGTTTGAGTGTGCCATAGACAAATACCTGTAGCAAGTGAGAATTTTTTTGTTTATACACAAGGAGTTAGTTGACAGTTGACTGTTGACAGTTATTATTTATTTCCCCCCATCTCCTTGTCTGCCCATCTCCCCATCCTCCCATCCCTTTGCACCTACCTTCGCCAACAGCATCTACAATAGTTATTCAGATAGGATTGTCGCATAGGAGTATGGATGGTGGATACCCGATACAACCCAGCAGAAATTGAGCAAAAGTGGCAAAATAAATGGTTAGAAACTGGCTTAGATAAAACCCCCACAGATATTAATAAGCCAAAATTCTATACGCTGTCCATGTTTCCCTACCCGTCGGGTAGCCTACACATGGGTCACGTCCGTAATTACACTATTACTGATGTAATCGCCCGTCTCAAGCGAATGCAAGGGTTCGTGGTACTTCATCCTATGGGGTGGGATGCTTTTGGTTTACCAGCAGAAAATGCGGCGATAAACCGGGGAGTTCCTCCGTCAAAATGGACGTATCAAAATATTGACCAAATGCGGGAACAGTTAAAATCTCTCGGTTTATCTATTGATTGGGATTGTGAAGTTGCTACTTGTTCCCCAGATTATTATAAGTGGACGCAGTGGATATTTTTGCAGTTTTTCCAAGCAGGTTTAGCTTATCAGAAAGAAGCAGCAGTAAATTGGGACCCCATAGACCAAACTGTATTAGCGAACGAGCAGGTTGATAATGAAGGTCGTTCGTGGCGCAGTGGTGCCATAGTTGAACGTAAATTATTACGGCAGTGGTTCCTCAAAATTACGGATTATGCTGAAGAATTGTTAAAGGATTTGGATAAGTTACCGGGATGGCCTGAGCGGGTGAAAACAATGCAGGCTAACTGGATTGGTAAATCCACGGGGGCATATTTGGAGTTCCCCATTGTGGGCATGGATGAAAAAATTGGTGTGTATACAACGCGACCTGATACGGTATATGGCGTGAGCTATGTAGTATTAGCACCGGAACATCCTTTAACTAAGCAAGTTACTACAGAAGCACGTCAAACAGAGGTGGAAGCTTTTGTTAAAGAAGTTAGTAACCAAAGCGAATTGGAACGTACTGCTGAAGATAAGCCCAAACGGGGAATTCCTACGGGTGGTAAGGTAATCAATCCGTTTACGGGAGAAGAGGTTCCAATTTGGATTGCCGATTATGTGCTTTACGAATATGGTACCGGGGCTGTAATGGGTGTTCCGGCTCATGATGCACGAGATTTTAAGTTTGCTAAGCAACAGGATTTACCAATCAAAGTTGTTGTTGCTCGTGCAGATGCTGCTGATGCGGTACTAATTCCGAATGAAGCTTATACAGAACCGGGAATTGTGGTTAATTCCGACATTTTTAACGGGATGTCTTCTGATGATGCGAAAGTTGCGATTGTGGAATATGCTGAAAAACAAGGTTTTGGTAAAGCACGGGTACAGTACCGTTTGCGAGATTGGTTGATTTCCCGTCAGCGATACTGGGGCGCACCGATTCCGATTATTCACTGTCCCGATTGTGGTGCGGTACCAGTGCCGGATACAGATTTACCCGTAAAGTTACCCGAAAATGTGGAACTTTCTGGGCGTGGTGGTTCACCTTTAGCACAATTGGAAAGCTGGGTAAATGTACCTTGTCCAAATTGCGGAACACCTGGGAAGCGGGAAACTGATACGATGGATACTTTTATTGATTCGTCGTGGTACTTCTTGCGGTTTACCGATGCTAAGAATGATCAGCAGGTATTTGATTCGGCTCAGGTAAACGACTGGATGCCGGTAAATCAGTATGTCGGCGGTATCGAACACGCAATTTTACATTTGTTGTATTCCCGCTTTTTTACGAAGGTATTGCGGGATAGAGGTTTACTCAATTTTGACGAACCTTTCCAACATTTGTTAACTCAAGGTATGGTACAGGGTTTGACTTATATGAATCCCAACAAGGGTGGCAAAGATAAGTGGATTCCTTCTAATTTAGTAGATTCTGCTGACCCCCGCGATCCGGAAACGGGAGAACCTTTGCAAAAACTTTACGCTACCATGTCTAAGTCTAAGGGTAATGGTGTCGCTCCGGAAGATGTGATTGCTAAATACGGTGTTGATACGGCACGGATGTTCGTTTTATTCAAGGCACCACCGGAAAAAGATTTGGAATGGGATGAAGCTGATGTAGAAGGACAATTCCGTTTTCTTAACCGAGTTTGGCGTTTAATAACTGATTTTGTTAATAATCCCCAATCATCTAAGAAATTCAAAAATCAAGAGCCAAAATCCAAAATTGAGAAGGATTTACGCAGAGCGATTCATACTGCAATCAAAGAAATCAGCGAAGATGTAGACGGTGAATATCAATTTAATACAGCTATCTCTGAATTGATGAAGTTGAGTAACGCTTTGGCTGATGCGAGCTGTAAAGACTCACCAATCTATGGCGAAGGGATTCAAACTTTAATTTTGATGTTAGCACCCTTCGCGCCTCACATCACCGATGAATTATGGCATTTGTTGGGTAATGATAGTTCCGTACATACCGCTAGCTGGTTAAAACACGATTCAGAAGCTTTGATTGCTGATGAAATAACTTTGGTAATTCAAGTTAATGGTAAAAAACGTGGTGATTTACAAGTTCCAGCGCAATTGGATAAAGCTGAGTTAGAAAAGTACGCTCGCGAATCAGATGTTGCTCAACGTCATATCGAAAACAAAACCATTAAAAAAGTAATTGTCGTACCTAATAAGTTGGTAAACTTCGTTATCGGTTAAATTCTATCCTACTTGTGTAGGTTGATTAATTGACACAACCGGGGGCTTTTACCCCGGTTTTTTATTTGGCTTGATTTTTGAAAGTCCTATGATTAATCCGTCACATGGAAAAGCGCCTGACAGTTTTTTCCACCAAGCGCCTTCATTGTATAAAGTTATACCAATTCACTTCTCTGATGCAACATTTGAACTCGGCACTATCCCTTTAGAGCTAGGGATTTACGAGAATAAGCTTGTGACAAACATATTGTGAAGTGGTATCACTCCTTGCACAAATATAGGATATCTTTTAAAACCATTATCAGGGAATTGACTGAGTGACAGTTTGTTAACTGCCATAGTAAAAAACTGCTCAGCATTATCAACAGTAATTTATCACGCGGGATAAGAGTTTACAAAGCGTTCTCAAGGTAGAATCACTACGAAGATGGTATTGGTTGTGTCTAAGGAGTTAGGAGTTAGGAGTTAGGAGTTAGGAGTTAGGAGTTAGGAGTTAGGAGTTAGGAGTTTGGAGTTAGTTTTGTAGAGACGTAGCAATGCTACGTCTGTACGGGAGTTTGGAGTTGTGAAGAAAGAAATTTATAAGTGTTTACTAATTAAGTGATGCCTGATTCCTAATGCCTAATGCCTATTCCAATCCAAAATCTAAAATTGAAAATCTAAAATCTAAAATCATGAAGAATCAAATTAAAAAAGCTCTGATTCCAGCGGCTGGTTTTGGTACTCGATTATTTCCAGCTACCAAAGTTGTCAAAAAAGAACTTTTTCCGGTAATTGATAGAGACGGTAGAGCGAAACCCGTAATTCAGTTAATTGTGGAAGAAGCTGTGAGTGGTGGAATCGAAGAGATTGGAATTGTGACGCAACCGAATGATAAGGAAGTTTTTGAAAGTTACTTTAAAAAGCCACCAGAATCTAAACTTTTTAACAAGCTTTCCCAGCAAAATCAGGAATATTGTCGATATATTCAGGATTTAGGTGATAGAATTACGATTTTGACACAGGATGAGCAAGAAGGTTACGGACACGCGGTTTTTTGTGCCAAGGAATGGGTAGATAATCAACCTTTTTTGTTGATGTTAGGAGATCATATTTACTCTTCTGATAATGATAAATCTTGTACGCTTCAGGTTTTGCAGGTTTATGAGCAAGTTAATCAAAGTGTTATTGGATTGAATGTTTTACCAGCGTCGATGATTCATAAAGCTGGATGTGTGATGGGAGTTTGGCAAGAGAAAGATTCAATCATGCAAGTGACACAAGTTTATGAAAAACCGACTGTTGAGTATGCTCGGCAAAATTTGCGGGTGGAAGGTATGAGCGAAGATGAGTTTTTCTGTATATTTGGTTTGTATGCTTTAACTCCGAAGATTTTTGAGTTTTTAGAGGAACATATTAATAGTAATTTTCGGGAAAGAGGGGAGTTTCAGTTAACTTCTTGTTTGGAAAAGTTGCGGGATACTGAGGGAATGACGGGTTTAGTTGTTGATGGGAAGACTTTTGATATTGGGATGCCTAATGTTTATCAGCAGACTATGATGGATTTTGGGAAATGAGAATAAATTTGGTTAAACTAAAAAATCGGATAAATCTCTATATCCGCCGGGGAATGCAATTCCCCGTCTAATAGCTCAAGTCGTCTAAAGACGACTACATAAAATATAATCGCCTGAAAATAAGGAAGATTAAGTTACATTTGTATTAAAGATTTCTGGAGATATTATTCCTTCCGCTACTTTGGTAACTGAACCTGTCATTTGAATTGAATAATTTTCACCAATTTCGATTAAAATCATACCTCCCGGCATATGTACGGTAACTGATGAATCGCATAAATTAAGACGACGTGCAACCGCTGCTGCTGCACTGCTACTACTTCCCGACGCTAAAGTATAACCTGCACCTCTTTCCCAAATTTCTAATTGAATGTTTTCTCTATCAAGTACTTTCATAAATTGTACGTTAATACGATTTGGGAAAAACTTATGGGTTTCTATTAAATAACCATATTGCTTTGCTAACTCTGGTGTAATTTCAGTTAAAGGGATTACACAATGAGGATTTCCGATAGTCGCAGCGCAAAATTTGAAGGTTTTATTTTCAACTGTAATATTTTCAGAAATTACTTCTCTACGTTCTCCCGTTACGGGTATTTCATCGCTCCAAAAGCTGACTTTTCCCATTTCTACACTAACTGTTTTACCATTATCTAAAACTGCTGAATTAACTAATCCTCCTAATGTCTCAATACTAAACGCTTCTTCTTTTACTAATTCCATATCCCACAAGTAACGGGAGAAAATTCTCAATCCATTTCCACTTTTCTCTGCTTCGCTACCGTCAGGATTGAAAATTCGCAATAAAAATTGTCCCTTATCGGATTTTAAAGGTCCGAAAAGTATACCGTCAGAGCCAATACCAAAATTTCGATGACAAATTTTTTTGATTTGTTCGGAAGTTAAAGTTGTATGAACATCTTCTGAATTAATAACTATATAATCGTTGCCTATGGCGTGATATTTAAAATATTTCATGTAAGTATGTAAGTATTTTCTTGAGATTACTTAACAGCAGTTTCTAACATTTTTATTATCCCAGTATTTGCATCAATTTCTACTTGTATACCGATGGGAAGTGTAAATTTATCTTTAATATGACCAATCATTGAACCATACCATGCAGGAATGTTTAAAGGTCGAATATGTTCTTGTAATACTTGTATTAAAGTTAATGAAGGTTCATCTCCAGTGCTACATCTGGTACATTGTCCAAATACAAAACCGGCTAATTGATTGAGGATTCTGGCGTTTTTTAATTGAACTAACATTCTATCTACGCGGTAAACATCTTCGCCAATATCTTCTACAAATAAAATATTACCTTTCCATGTAGGTAAATAAGATGAACCCAACATTGAATTTATTACTGATAAATTACCGCCAATAAATTTACCTTTGGCTTTACCTGGTGTAATTATTTGGCGACGAAGTTGAGTAATTAAAGTATTATTCATTGTGACTAGTTCGCCATCGAATAAAATACTTTTTACATAATTAAAAGTAAAATTATTCCAAGTAGAAGTAGCTACTGCTCCATGAAAAGTGACAAGTCCAGTCTGAGCAGTGATTGCTAATAATAAAGATGTAATATCGCTATATCCCATAATAATTTTAGGATTGGCGCGAATCAAATTATAGTTAAGTAATGGTAAAATCCGATTGCCACCCCATCCACCACGCATAGCAATTATGGCTTTCACTGATTTATCAGCAAACATAGCATTAACATCACCAGCGCGATCGCGATCAATTCCTGCTAAGTAACCATAATTGTCTAAAATATGACTACCGAGCTTAATTTTTAAACCTAGTGCGCTAAATGTTTGTCTTGCTTGTTCAACGTCTTCGGAATCAATTATACCAGCAGGACTAATTAATCCTATTGTATCGCCTAATCTGAGACGCGGTGGCTTGATAATAGTATTGGCAGTCTGAGCTTGAACGGTAAATGATGGTATTTGGCTGGAAATAGCGGCTATTCCCATTGTTGTAATGAATTTTCGGCGATTGATATTCATGATGGGAATATACTATCATTAACCCCCAAATTTCAAGCTTTACTTTAAATATGCACAATGAATTTGCAGACTCTACTACCCGTTTAAATTTTAAAATCTAAAATCTAAAATTCGATGATAATGATATGGGGAGATATTTAGAGGAAGAATTTAAATAATCGCGATCGCAATCAAAAAAAGCACAAATGTTCGGGTTAGGAGTCATTTTTCCCAGTTGATAATTTGGAAAACCCCATGGTAAAATTATTTACCCATATCCAATGCAAAAACGTTGAAGGCACAAGGTAAAAGTAGAAATTCTTCCCATTACTTTTACCTTTTGCCTTTTACTTTATAAAAGGTCAAAGGTTAGAGGTTAAAGGTCAAAGGTCAAAAGTCAAAGGTTCAAATACATAACCACTGTCAACTGTCAACTGTTTCCATCGGGGTACTTAAACCGCTACAGTACAAATGGAAAATTTGAAGAAATTTAATTAAATTTAAAATTATCAGGGATGATTATGGTACGCAAGCGATTTATCGTTGAAATGGGAATGGGTATAGATCAGCACGGACAGGAACCAACTGTTGCTGCTGCGAGAGCTGTCAGAAATGCGATCGCGAATAATGCTTTAATTGGAGTGTTTGAAGTTGCTGGTTTGAATGACCCAGATGAGATGATTGTAGAAGTGCAGATTGCTGTACCTTATCCCGAACAGGTGAAGCAAGAAGAGGTTTTAGCTGTATTGCCTTTTGGTCGTAAAAGTCTTACCGTTCAATCTGGGGGAATGATGGTTCAAGGAAGAGCAATTGAGGTTTTACAGGATAAAAATGACGAAATGTTGATTGCTGTAGCTGCGGTTACAGTTTTGATTGATCAAGATTAGTTTTGTAACACCGTTAAAATTAACCGAGTTCCACAAGTAATTAAAATTATGATCACCCTTGACGAAGTATTGAAAACAGCTTTACAGCTACCCTACGAGCAACAAGAAATGCTGATTAAGATTTTGCAAAATCGTTACCATCAAAACCGTCGAGAAGAAATTGCTGCGGACGCTCAAAAAAGTTTGGCTGATTTCCATGCAGGTAATTTTCAACCTCAACTAGCTGAGAATGTAATCGCACAATTGCGAGAATCTTTGGATGATACGGAAGCATGATAAGGCTGGTTCTAACTCCTAAGTTTAAAAGAGCATTCGGTAAATTTGTCAAGCGTAACGCCAACCTTCAAGAACGTATTGAAAACACTTTGTTATTGATGGAAGCAGACATATTTGCTGCAAACCTGGGTACACATAAATTGAGTGGTAAACTTGATGGTCTTCAATCCTGCTCCTGTGGATACGACTGTCGTATTGTTTTCTCAATGGAGCAGGATGAGGACACAAATACTGAAGTTATTGTGTTACTAGATATTGGGACTCATGATGAGGTTTATTAAAATTCTGATGTTGCTGCCATTTTATTAAAGAGATTTTTATTGGTTTTTCAACAACAGACTTCACAACCAATTATCAAGAAAACTTATGCAAAAATCCCAAAAGCTTCTTGGTTCCATCTGTCAATTTAGTCCGTTTATATGCATCCGCAGCTTTTTTAATTCCTTCTGCTTGAGTCGGATAAGGATGAATTACACTGCTTAATTTATTCATGCCAATTCCATTAACAATTGCGGTTGTGACTTCGGAAATCGTTTCACCAGCATGGGGAGATACTATTGTTGCACCAAGGATTTTATCGGTACCTTCTTTGAGGTGAACTTTAACAAAACCTGCGGTTTCTCCGTCGGTAATGGCTCTATCGACATCTTCGTAGTCTATTTTAATAGTATTTACGGACAAACCTTTTTCTTGTGCTTCGCTTTCGTACATCCCTACATGAGCAATTTCTGGGTCGGTAAATGTTACCCAAGGTACAACTAAATCGCTGAGTTTTTTACGTCCCAAACCAAAGGGAGTAAATAAAGCATTTTGAATGACAATCCGCGCTGTTGCATCTGCCATATGGGTGAATTTTTGACTTAAACAGATGTCACCTGCGGCAAAAATTTTCGGATTTGTAGTTTGTAAATGGTCATTTACTTTTACACCTTTACTGTCGTATTCCACACCAACAGTTTCTAAATTCAAACCTTCCACATTCGGGGTTCTTCCCGCACCTACTAAAATTTCATCTACGATAATAAAATCTTGTTTACCGTTGCTAGTATAGTGAATTTTTTTGCCCTCAGATGTACTTTCCACACGCTGTATTTGGGAACTTAAAACTAAATCGATTTGTTCATGTTGAAATACTTTTTGAACGATGGATGCAGCGTCACTATCTTCTTTATTTAAAATATGCGAACCGCGATGTAAAATTGTGACTTCGCTACCAAAACGGTTGAAAGCTTGAGCTAATTCACAACCGATGGGGCCACCACCAATTATTGCTAAACGTCGTGGTAATTGAGTCAGGGAAAATACGGTTTCATTAGTTAAATATCCGGCTTCTTTCATCCCAGGAATATCGGGATGTGTGGCTCTCGCTCCGGTAGCAATTACAGCTTTTTTAAACCTAAGAGTTTTACCCGCAACTTCAATAGTATTACTGCTGGTAAAACTTGCCGCACCCAAAAATATATCCATTCCAAATTCATTTGTAAAACGATCAACCGCATCAACATGGCTGATTTGCGCTCTTAATCGTCGCATCCGTTCCATAACTGCGGGAAAATCCACTTCTACTTCTTGGGGAACATGAATTCCGTACTCTTTAGCATTCCAAATTTCACCCACCACACGAGCAGAACGAATCAAGCATTTAGAAGGTACACAACCCACATTAGTACAATCTCCTCCCATGAGATGCTTTTCAATCAATGCAACTTTTAAACCCACACCCAAACCAGCAGCACCAGCAGAAGTTACTAAACCAGCAGCACCAGCGCCAATCGCAATCAAATCATAACAATCGGCTGGTTCAGGATTTTTCCAATCATTAGGATGTAAGTTCGCAATCAATTTTTGATTGTACTCATCCATGGGGGGAACAATTACTCTTTCAAAGGCTGAATTTGACATAATTATTAGTTAGTTGATAGTAGTTAGTTGATGGTTGTTGGTTGATGGTTGTTAGTAACTCTTAACTCCTTACTTTTAACTCCTAACTCTTAACTCCTAACTCCTAACTGTTTACTGTTCATCGATATTTGTTGATTCATTTAAAGCTTTTCTCGCAACTTTGGTTACGTAAAGAGTTACAGCAACTGTAGCAATGAAACCAATAATCCGAATTGTCCAAACAACGGTAGGATTACTTGGTTGTTCTCCGGTTCCAATTGTGGCAATATTACCAGCTAAAGAACCCAAATATACATACATAATTGTTCCGGGAAGAATGCCGATAGTTCCTAATATATAATCTTTTAAAGAAACTCCGGTAACACCATAGGCATAGTTTAATAAATTAAATGGAAACACCGGAGAAAGTCTAGTTAATAAAACAATTTTTAAACCTTCTCTACCTACGGCGTTATCAACTGCGGCAAACTTTTTGTTTCCAGAAATTTTCTTTGCAACCCAATTTCGAGCTAAATAACGTCCTACTAAAAAAGCTGCTATGGCTCCAATTGTGGCACCAATAAAAACGTATACGGAACCCAAAAAGACATCAAAAACTACCCCCGCACCTAAAGTTAAAATAGAACCTGGTAGAAAAGCAACAGTAGCGACAATGTAAAGGATAATGAAAGCAATTCCACCTACAGCACCTTGATTATTAATCCATTCCAAAGCATTTTTGAGCCATTCTTGAGGATTAAAGCCTGATGTATTTGTACTTTCTTGAGCTAAAGCTGGATGTACATTTAACAGAATTATTAAGCTAAATGTAATCACAGTAAATAGACTAAATCTGTAAAGTTTATTCATGTTTTTCGTTAGTTGACAGTTGACAGTTGATAGTTGTTAGTTGACCTCTAACCTTTAACCTTTAACCTTTAACCTTTAACCTCTAACCTTTAACCTTTAACCTTTAACCTCTAACCTTTAACCTCTAACCTTTAACCTCAAATACTCGTACTTTCTTTTAAAGCTTTTTTAGCAACTTTAGCAATATAAATAGTTACAAAAATTGTCGCGATTAATCCAATTCCTTGTAATAACATCTGAGCAAATTGTGCTTCTGGACTTTTTGGAATTGATGAATTTGTTATTGCAATATTACCGATTAACGAACCCATGTAAACATACATTATAGTTCCGGGAATCATACCAATGGAACCTAAAATATAATCTTTTAAAGATACCTGAGTAACTCCAAAAGCATAGTTTAATAAATTGAAGGGAAAAATTGGTGATAAACGAGTTAAAAATACAATTTTAAATCCATTTTTGGCAACTGCTTTATCTATAGCTTGAAATTTAGGATTTTTACCTATTTGTTGACATACCCAATCACGAGATATATAACGTCCCACTAAAAAGGCAAATGTTGCACCGATAATTGCAGCAATCAATACATATAAAGAACCCCAATATAACCCAAACAAACAACCTCCTTTTAACGTTAATAAAGAACCTGGAATAAATAATAATGTGGCAACATTGTAAATAATTATAAATGCGATCGACCCCACCAACCAAGACTATCTACCCATAATAAAGATTTAGTTAAAAGTCCCTGTAAATTAAAATATTTAGCTGAAATAATCAGAATGGCAATTAAGCAAGCTATCAATATCGGTTTAAGAAAGCGTTTATACTGGTGTTTCATAGTTTATTAAAGGTCAAAGGTTAAAGGTTAAAGGTTAAAGGTTAAAGGTTAAAGGTTAAAGGTTAAAGGTTAACTGTCAACTAACTCCTAAATTAAATCACTAAGATGAGAACCAGCTTAATGCTTAATTAATTTTTCCCCACGATACCAACTACGAATTATTTGGGGTGAAACTCCTAGAAAATAAGCAATAATTACAATTTGATTGATTAATGTTGTTTGCCAAACTCCTTTTTTCAACCAACGACGCGGTGAAGTAATAACTGGTACTGGAATCAAAGTAATTTTACCCAATCTTTTTAAATGGCGTACCAGTTCAAAGTCTTCCATAATGGGTAATTCTGGAAAACCACCAATATCATTAAATATTTTCTTCGTTATAAAAATACCTTGGTCTCCATAAGGCATTTGTAACCATTTGGAACGACATTTTACGCCCCATTCCACCAATCGTAAACCTGTTTGTGGTGCATTTATTCGTAAAGAAAAAGCTCCTGCTACAATTTTTGCTTGTTGTAATCCGATACGAATCATCGCATCAAAATTAGCAGGTAAAAGAGTATCAGCATGAAGAAATAATAAAATATCTCCAGTTGCATTTATCGCACCCGCATTCATTTGACAAGCACGATTTTGATAACCTGTAATAACTTTCACACCCAACGATTCTACGATATCGACTGTATTATCCTGAGAACCACCATCCACTACAATAACTTCTATATTCGTACTTTTTTGAGTACTAGCTAAAGTAGCTTTAATATTTTTCGATTCGTTAAGAGTAGGAATAATAATTGAAATTTTCGCTGTTGCAATACTTTGATTGATGTTTTCTGAAACTAGGATTTTTGCTTTTTCAAGTGTATTTTTTTTATAAGTCATATGAACAATATTAATCAATAAACGAGAGCATCCCTGCGGGTGTAAATTTGTTTTTTTGTAGTGCAGGCTTCTAGCCCGCTTTTTATACATTAGGGAGCAAGATGCTCCCACTACAAATTCTATTTTTGCCTTCATTAGGATGCTCCTCAATAAGCTGTCAATATAAGCCTATACTTAGATAATGTCAAAAAATCTTTACTTGCTTATTTTTAACCAAAATGCTGCGGTTATTCCCCAAACAAAGTTAAAAATTATTACAAATATTGGTGTCAGACTTCCTAATTCAATACCAAAAATTCCTTTTTTAGCTTGTAAAGGAAATACCATCAATAATTGAACCAGAGTTGGTATCAAACTTAATAAAATACCTTTTAAAACATATTTGTTTCGGTAAAAAGGTATTAGAAATAAGAATCCCCAAATTCCACCCCAAACAATTCGAGGATATAGCCAAAATGCAGTTAAAGTTGGCGCGATTTGGACATTAAATAATGATGTTATTCCGACAAAACCAAATAGCCAAACTGTAATTGAGTTTAAAAGTCCACCAAGACATCCAGATGCAAAAACAAGGCTGATATTCCTAGTAAAACTAGCAATATCTTGCTTTTGTTCTGGAGATGAGATTGTATTACTTTTCATTGTTTTGTTATACATATTGAAAAATAACCCAGCAAATTCATTATGAATTATAAAGATTAAAAAATTATGAGTGCAATATTAAAAATCTATGAGTTAGTAAAAGCTGTTTTATAAATTAAACTAAATTAATTTTCATTTTTATATAAAAACTCTGCCTTTTATAGGTTAAAGAAACAAGAACAAATTCAAAGCATTAACCTTTCTCTTGCCAAGCTTCTACCCTTTCTTTACAAGGTGGTAGGGGACATTTATCAATATCACAAAAACGACAAATATATTCTTCTACTACTTCTGTACTACTATATTGCTCTGCCATTTTGGACAGTAAACTTAGTAGTTGTTGTTGTTCTTGTGTTGTTAATGGCTTAAGTAAATTTGATACCGCTTCTACCTTAGCTTGCTGAATTTGTTCAACCATCGCTTTTCCTGCTACCGTTAACTGTAGATGAATAAAACGACGGTCATTTCCTTGATGACGCTCCACCAAATTTTGATTTACTAAACGCTCTACCAACCTTGCTGCACCCGATTGAGAAAGCTGTAAATACTGTGCCAATAAATCGACTGTAATTGACGGATAGCGTTCAATAATCACCAGTGCAGATGGAAATGAAGCAGTATTTCCCGTGGTTTCCTCAGCCGCATTCTGGATACTGTCAGAAATTGCGATCGCACTTGCTCCGATTAAATTAATCAATTGTGAATTCATTACTCATTTATTATATGATTGACTCATGCATTTATTTTAAATACAGCATTAAATAATGAGCAAAAGTATTATTGTTGTAGGTGCCGGACCAGGAGGATTAGCTACAGCTTTACGGCTGCAAGCTCAGGGTTATCACGTAGAATTATTTGAATCTACAAGTCGCGTTGGTGGTAGGATGCGGGGTTTTGAGGACGGTGACTATGCTTTTGATACTGGACCAACTATTTTGCAACTGCCCCACCTTTACGACGATTTATTTGCCAGTGCAGGACTTAAGCGAGAGGAATATATACCCTTTACTCGTCTTGAGCCATATACAAAATTACGCTTTTGGGATGATACTACACTAGAACTGACCACTGACCAAGAAAAATTAAAACAGCAATTAGCCGCTTTCCGTAGTGACTTGCCCCAAGCCTTCGACCGTTGGTACACTGAGGAAAAGCAGAAATATGATGCGGGCTATGAACCTTATCTGAGTCAACCCGCACGTTCTATTTTGGGATATATGCGACTCGACGAACTGGGTACGGGTTTGAGATTTCGACCTTGGGAAACCCTCTATCAGCACTTTTGGAATGCTTTTAGAGACGAGCGATTGGTGTATGCTCTCTCCTACCCAGCAAAATATTTAGGGATGCACCCCACTTTAAGCGCGAGCGTATTCAGCCTAATTCCTTATATTGAAATGGCATTCGGTGTCTGGCATCCTCAAGGAGGATTTCGCGCTTTGGCTCAAGCTATAGCCCAGGGATTCCAAGATAAGGGTGGTAAAATTCATCTGAATACACCAGTGAAACAAGTATGGTTGGAAAATCGTCAAGTTCAAGGAGTAGAACTGAGTAATGGCGATCGCATTAAAGCGGATACTGTGGTGGTAAACGCCGACTTTGCTCAAGCGGTACAAACTTTGATTCCTCAAACAGCAAGAGGAAAATACACAAAAAATTTCTTTGCAAATAAACAGTTTTCCTGCTCCACATTCATGTTGTATTTGGGTATTGATAAACGTTACGATGATTTACCCCATCATCAACTTTATTTATCAGAACATATTAGCAAGCGCGATCGCCCTTTTATCGATGACTCAGCTTTAGATGAAATCAACCCACCATTTTACGTATGTAATCCGACTCCGGTAGATTCTAGTAACGCACCATCCGGACATTCGACGCTGTATGTTTTGGTACCCATTCCCCACACCGGATATGGTGTTGATTGGCAGGAAAAAGCTAGAAAGTATCGAGATTTAATTATTAAAAGGTTGCCGTTATTGGGCTTTGATGGAGTAGAAGAACATATTGTCAGCGAGACTTGCTACACTGCTGATACCTGGCAAAATGATTACTCAATATATCTAGGTGCAGTCTTTAACCTTAGTCACAATTGGTTACAACTTGGTCCATTTCGTCCCCCAATTCGTTCGGAATACATAGATCGACTTTATTGGGTTGGTGGAGCGGTGCATCCGGGTAGCGGGTTAATGACGATTTTGGAATCAGCGAAGAATACGGCTCAGTTTGTTGAAGAGGATTTGGTGAAGAAATAGTTGTTTTAACGCAAAGGGGCGCGGAGGTAAGCGCAGAGGTGACGCAAAGTTTTGCTATAAGTAAAAAATAAAAACTATCGCTATTTCAAACCCTTCACTTAAAATATAGGCTCAATCTAAAATCCTGTTAGCGAATGACTCAAACACCTTCAAAGCAAAAACTATTAACCATTGAGGAGTTTCTGGAGCAAAAACCGGATGGTAATCGCTACGAGTTACATAATGGAATAATCATTGAGATGGCGCAACCTTCAGGTAAACATGAAAATTTGACATACTCCCCGACCGTCGCGGACGGGGATTCTTGACACATCAATTCAACTTGCTACCGAGGTAGTCTTACGGTCGATCCGTGTCCGTTATAGCGTGCATG
>JAAUSO010000255.1 GCA_012033205.1 Richelia sp. SL_2_1
GTTCAGGCTTTCCTAAACCAGTAAAAGGAGAACGATCAATATCTTTAATTAGTTCAACAATTTTTTTATACAGCTTTTATCTAATTTTGACCATTCGTTAAAATCCTCAAATGCACCTGATTCAAATACAATTCTTTTATTCATTCGAGGCTTTCTATATCTACTTCCACAAGATTAGATTTGTTTTTAACATTTTCTATAGCCTTTAATAAATGTTTTTTATTTGCTTCAGAAGATAAAAGGTAAGCAGTTTCGTCAACTTCGTATACAATAATCTCAATTTCTTTATCGGGATAACTTACTTTCAATGCATCAATAAAGCTATGGTCTAACTCTTTGGTATTTATACGATAAATTGAATGCATAGCTGAACTTTATTTATTTATTTAAGTTTATTATAATCCTTCTTTGTATTTAATTTTTATACCCGATACTCAAATAAATAGCATCATTTTACGTATAATCGCGTCGAATTTGATTAATCGCTGTATCTAATCCTTTGCTGTGAATCCATCCGACGAATCCACCGTAAAGCAGGATTCCGTCTTTATCTGCTAAAAATATATGGTCAACTTCAAAGGGATTTTTCCAAATTCTTACAGTTGAATCATTTCTAAGTCGCATAACTATTTTAGAACTGTTAAAATCTCTATGATGTGCGGGAGTTATTCCCGGTACTTTTTCTAATATTGCAATTACTTCTTTTATAATATCTTGTTGAGAGTTACAATTATTGGGAAGAGATTCTGGTTTATATTGAAGATAATTATTAGTAAATAATCCTATAATAATTAAAAACGTAACTCCTCCCAACATTTTCGTAAAACCACCCAAAAAAGTTAAACCTGTAAGAATCGCAGTTTCACCATCAGTAATTGCGATCGCAAATAGTAAAATTAGACTCGGCAATCCTAAAGCAGCTATTTTTGTTACAAGCTTATTTTTACATTCTTGGTCGAAAAGCTTTTTAAACATTAATCTTATAAGTAATTAAACGGCAAAATAAAACAGATTAGTATAATTTATTTTAATTTTATTGATAATGCCTGCGTGTATTTAACAAGATATTTGTTTATCACAATAAGTGGGTATGCAAAATTATTTGTGTCATTGCGAGCGAAGCTAACGCTGCACTCGCAATGACAATATACAATTTATTTTGCACGAGTACTTACTATTGAATAAGGTAAAATATCTAGACTGGCTAGATTGATATATGAAAAATGGAACAACAATGGCAGTTACAAGAAGCAAAGAACAAACTTAGCGAAGTGATAGATAAAGCCATCCATGAAGGAGCGCAAGTCATTACTAGAAGGGGTATTGAAGTCGCAATAGTTTTGTCTTATGCAGAATATCGTCAGATGGTAGCGTCAAAAAAGAAGATATCCGAATTTTTTCGCGAGTCTCCCTTAGCTGAGGATTTTACGAAAACGGCTAATACATCCTCATGTTAACTGTTAACTGATAACTGATAACTGTTAACTGATAACTGATTAATGTATACCACAAAAAGGGTCACGTTCGGCTTCTACATTAGTAGATTGTGGTTGTAATGTATCTCTAAAGATACATCCTTCTTGTTTGAGAAATTCGGGATTATTAGATATCCAGTAAGGTACTTCAAAGGGATGTACGCGCAATGTTCCTCTAAAGTCTAAGGTGACGTAATAACGACAAGGATATTCGCTATTAACTGGTGGTTGTGGTAGCTCTCCAATTAACTCCCATTTGTTGGATTGGGGGTTGCGAAATTGAAAGTAAAATGTGTGTTTGCCACTGGCTGGAAATGGTGGAAGCTCAGCGATTAAACCGATAGTTTGCGGTTGGTTGGTATCGTTTTCGTAGCGGAAGACTCTTAATTCTTTACTGTAATCTTTACCGGCTTTAAATAATACTGTATGTGCATCTGTTTTTAAAGCATTTGCGGCTTCGACGACGTTAACTGCAATATCACATATTACTTGAGATTCGTCGGTAATTAATTCTTGGTTTCCAATGGCTTTTGCTGCGTCTATACTGGGGATATTTATAGGTATTAAATAATGGGGAATTCCTCGACAAAGTAATAAATCAATATCTAATTTTTGATTGATTTCAAATTGAACTTTGATATTATTTTTAAAGTCGTCTTCGGTGATTCCCAATTTTTTCATTAAAGCATCACCGTTATAACTTCCCCAGAGTTGCAGTTTCATTTTTTCAAAGTCTTGTCGTCTGATATTATTAGTTAACTGCATCCCCAACCAATCGCTGCGTAATTTTGCCATTCCTTCTTCAGCTTTGAGTTGATAAAGTTCTTGCCCAGCGTGAAAAATAGGAACGGGACTTCCTCCGATAACTTCTCGAACGAAGGAGCAAGGTAGGAAGTAAAATAAATTTTTCACATCTATATAAAGTTGATTTGCTCCTTTTCTCAGCAAGTCTTTTGACTCTTGAGGAGAAAAGCTTAATTGACGGAGTTTTTCAGCAAAACAAGCACCGGCAGATGTAGCTAACTTAGTGTATTCTGGTTCAAAAGTTACTCTTTCTTCATTCCAGACAAAGTAATCGGATTTACTAAATACTCGATAAAGTTCCCGTTCTACCAATTCTAAATTACAGGTTTTACCCGATAAAATTAACCAGTCTACTTGTTCTTTCTTTACTTGCTCTTCATCTGTTTTAACTAAATTTATCTCGCTGACAAACTTGGATTTAAAAGCATTTTCAATTAATCCAGAAGCGATACCAATTGCTTCTTGAATTACCGGAGATGCGGCTTTATCAAATTGTTCTCCGGTTAAGGTGACGCTAATTTTATCAATTACATCTGGAGGTAATTGAATATCATTTTGAGCAAGTAATTCCGCTATTTGTGTTCCATCTAAAACAAATATTGCTTCTGGTGCATCTACTACAGAACCTTTTTGTCCTAAAGCAAGTTTAGCGTTTTCCGCGTGTTCCCAGAGGTCGTAAAATGTTTGAGAACGGGATGAACGATTCTTCCATCGGGTAGGTAAGATTTTTTCAGCGTCGTTTAAAGCTTCCTTATAGGTATCACCTTCGCGAATTTCTTGATCGACACAAGCTAAAAGCGAACCTTGACGATATTTACCGTTACTTAAAAACCGCTCATTTAACTCTTCTGGCTGGACTTTCAAAACATCTTTTGGTATAATATCATCCGCAACTGCACTTAAGAGAGAATCTGCGATCGCAACTTTCAAAAGCAAAAATAATCGTAGAGAAATCAATTCCCCACCCAATTGTAAATGACCGGAGGAACCCAACAATTTTGGTGTAAGTTTATAATAACGACCACCATCACCTTTATCTTCAGTAGGTTCAAAGGGGTCAATTTCTTCTAATGTCAATCTAATTAAAGCTAAATCGGTAGTTCCCCCACCAATATCCAACACTAAAACATTTTGCCACCATTTATGACCATCCCGACGACAGCGGCTTTTAAAAGATTCTATCCCTAAATTTAAATCCCCACCAAATTCTTGCCATAAAAAGAAAATAGCTGCCGATACTGCTTCATCGTAAGCCATTTGTACATCTTCAATACCCAACTTCTTAACTAAACTTTCGATTTCCCGACGGATAAATGGGGAAGCAATTGTCGGATATGTCAACACAGCCCGATAAAATTCACCATCGCTACATTTACCCGGATAACGCTGACGATATTTTTGGGTTAACTCAATCAACTGAGCGTAAGCAGCCTGCAAAAGCTGATTTACTGGAATAGTATCTTCCTTACCATCCAAACTTATATCAAAACTGCGTTCTTGACCAAAATAACGTTTAGGAGAATGCAAAAAACGACCATCAATACTTTCCCCTTGTTTGATAGCATCTAATCTGTGTTGATATGCTTGTTCTCCCAACATTACTTTAACCTTTCCTGGGTCTTGAGTTGGTAAGGAAGGTTCTAAATTAGTCACCTCCAACTCCGAAGGAATTTCATTTAACCGTCGATCTTTATCCAACTCCACTGGTAACAAACTTTGCCACTCCAAAGCCGGAACCCGAAAAACTTGATGATAAATTTGATTTAATCGCTTACTTGCAGCCCGACGGAACCATCCCAAACGCTTGCTCAGACAGATTTCTATTTCCTTAATCGCTTCTAAAAGCGGTTCACCCCGTAAAAGCTGTAAATTCGCCGGATTAAAATCCTCCAAGTTTTTACTGAGATGAGAGAATAACTTTTGCCACTCACCTTCCCAAACATCACGACTAATACCCGGTATTTCATCCACCGGACGTTCTGTCAACCAAAACGCTAATTTTTCGCTTAACCTTTCCTCTTGTTCACTGGGTAAAGTATGGGGAGTAACAATTACCTTGGGGTCATAAAGCGTCACAGTCGAATTAGAAGTACCGAAATCGATCGCAAACCAACCAGGATAAGTTATATCAGATTTTGGTGAAACAACTGATGAAGAATGATTAAGAATAGGAGTTTCGCTAATTATATCTTGATGGCGATCGCCCTGTTCTTCCGAAGCTGACAAATTTCTCAAACGAGCATTTTCCACAGCAAAAGTCCAAATATTACAATCAGCGGTAACGGTTTTCTTGACAGATAAAATAGCTTTATCAGTATCATCGGAATCGAAATATTCCACAGTTACCCGCAAAGTTAAATTAATCCCTTGTGGTAAAGATTCGTCCCAGATACAATCACTTTGTCTCAACCGCTGTGGTGAATTTAATTTAAGTAATCTATTAGTACTAAAACTGACACTTTTATAAGCCGATTCTATTGCTTTTCCTAATTTTTCCGGTTCTCCCAAAACGGTAATTTCAATCGAAGAAATAAATGGAAAATTAGGACTATCAGCCGGTTTTATTTCAATCACCGGCAATAATAAAAGTGAAGATTCTGTTTCTTTAGTACGTAATTGATAACGACTAAAAAGTTCAATTTTTACAGGCATTTGGAAATTTTAGATTTTGGATTAAAGTTTACGAGTTAGGAGTAATAATGTAGAGACGTAGCACTGCTACGTCTATCAGTATTTATGATTTCCAACCGATTAATTACTAATTATTATTGTTTATTGTTTATTGATTGATTGATTACTCCGGATAAGAAATCACAGTAATCCGCTTCATAGTATCCAACCAAGCTGGAGTTGATGCAGAAGTTGTTTCTTCCGCCGAAGCAATATATCTTAATAAAGGTTCGTGTTTAGACTTTAAAAGTTCTTGTAAACTATCAATAATCTCCTTCAAAGCCATTGAAAAAGAACCTTTAACTTGCTTCGTCAATTCACTAACGTATTGAATTAAATGTAACCCTGCACTTGCAGTAATCTCATCACGCAAACGTAAAACGGCGATTTGATGATTAAATGGTCTTGGAGGTGCAGGAAATTGCTTATTAGGACTCCAATCGAATATCTGTCCTTTTTGATGTTGTGCATCTTTTCTCGCTAAAGGAAACAAATTATCAGCATTAATTGGTGCTACACTACTAGCCAAACCACTATGCTGAATAATTAAATTTTGCCATTTATTAGTCGGATCAATAGCCCTTAATAAATATCGAAATAAACGAGTTTCCCTCTTACTAAACTTCTCCTCAATTCGCTGTTCCATTTGTGGTTGAACAATTTCTTTAATCTTATTCCGTTCTAACTGTACTTCCACAGATAACTTATTAAATAAATCCTTCACCGTTTCCGCAGTTCGCTCATGAGCAAAAGACTGCATTTCATTGATAGTTTTGACAAAAGAATTATAGAAATCATCACTTTGAGTAGGAATTGCATCTTCTTCTTGATCTTCCTCAAAGATACTTTCACTTTTAGTAAAGTTAATAGTACCATTTTTCGTGCGGTCAAATAATAAAGTCCATTCACTCCACTCAAAAAATATCTTATTAGTTAACTCATCCTTAACAACATCACTCAAAGTTAATCCAGTCCGATTTTTTAACATCGGCTGTTTTTCTAAATCTTCCTGAAAATGCCGATATGTCGTTACCAAATTCTCAATTTTTTCCCGTAACTCTAAAAATGCCGGATTTTCCACCACCGGAATATAAGCGGGAATCTCTTCCAACACAGCCTTTAAATTATTTTGCTCCTTTAACACAGTCTCCGCAGCTCTTTGAGTATCTTCCACCAACTGCTTCATCCCATGTTGTCCCACATGCTCTTTCAATAGCGATCGCAATCTATTGATTCCCCCATCTTCAGCATAATCGCTTAATTGCTTGTGTAAAGGACTAGAAGTCGGTAACATTTCCCCCAAACGTCCCCATTTCTCCCGTAACTCCACTTCATCAACTGTTAAGGGCTTTTCTAAATCTGGTAAAAACTCCGGCGAACAAACTTGTATTAATGAAGAATATTCCGCTTGTTTTGTCAATCCGTAAAGCTGCGACAATAAAACGATATTTTTCTTCTCAGTAGTCAAATTACTGGCACTAGCAAGAGTCAGATGCAAAATTCTCAACCTTTCTAAAACAGCTTCTTGCGATAATAAAGGTTCCTCCAAAACCTCATCCATGGCGATAATATCGCGACTCGTCAAAGGCAACTGATTAAACCTTCCCACACCAACAATAATCCGATCCCTTAAATCTTGTCCCTTATCCCGTTCCAACATACTGCGAATTTTTGCCGCAGTCACTCCCCCCGGATATCTACCATTGAGCAGCAATAAAATCGTCTGTACTTCCGTCAATTCCCGCAGCGATAAAAAAGTATCCCTGATACCCGAATCAGCCGCACCCAAACCGGGAAAATCCAACAATACAAACTCATTAGTCCCCTGCAACCCCGATAAATCCCATATCTGTTTTGCTACCTCAACCGTAATATCTATCCGTCGAATCAACGAGAAACTATTATGTAAATCCCTTGCAGAAGGCTGAGCATAAGTTTCCCAACGCTTCGGAGATTGCGGTAAATCCCGAAACTTCAACTCCAAAATATTCATTGGAGGATCAGATAGCCTCAACCCCTTATTTGCTGTAAAATGGTCAATTTCGTAACTTTTACCGCAGATATCTTTCCCATAAGCAGCATAAGTACGAACAAATACCACAACTTCCCGTAATAGCGATCGCAATTCCAAACTTTGACTTTGATTCCAAGCTTGCTCACACCAAGTTAAAATCCCGTTAGTATCAACAAAAGTAGTAGGATACAAACTTCTCAAAGTCGCTAAAGGAGCGGCAGGAACTTCCGCTGACTTTGCTCTACCTTCCACCACCTTGAGCATAAAACCCAAACATTCCTTTACCCCTTCATGGGAAAGGTACTCCACCGTAAACTTACTCACCTTCGTCGTCTGTAATTCCGGTTGCTGCACCAAATGAATTGCAGTCACATTACCCGTAGAAGGAGTTTCGCTAACTGGTAAAGCATCCGCGAAACCAATTAAACTACCAATTAGCAGAGTTTTCCCACTACTAAACTCCCCCATCACCCCAATTTTTACCGGAGAAGCAGCCAATTCCACCGTCGAACGAGCAGACTGTACTAACCGCTGAATGTTATCATGAATACTAGATGGTACCCAATCTTCTTGAGGTGGTGGATTCTCCGAAATCAACTCCAGACTTTGAAGGACAGATTCCGCATACTCCTTATAGCGGCGTAATTTCTCTACTGCTATGTCACTTTTCATACTTGCTCCCAAACCCGCAGAGATTATTTTGTTACCAGATTTTTGGTAGATGGCTGTGATGGAATAATGCCGGTAAATTAGCCGGTAAATTACTTGATTAAAATTGATAATTTTGACTGATTACCAAGGATTTTGGCATTATTTACCACAATAGTTACACTCTTAATAATTTAAAAAATAAATTAACGTTTCAAATAGATTAATACCATTATTTGGTACTCAAATCATCACTCTTTAAGTTGTTGTTCGATTTTAACAATATATATTTATTTTCAAGTCAAGATTTAGTCATTAATTAGTTTAATCCTTTTAGCTGCGATTTGAACGGGTAGCGGATATGCTCGTATATTTAATACTTAATTAATGATTTTTATTGAAAAATAAAATAAAGTGAAATAATTTGACATTATAGGTTT
>JAAUSO010000064.1 GCA_012033205.1 Richelia sp. SL_2_1
TAGGAGTTAGGAGTTAGGAGTTAGGAGTGAGGAGTTAGGAGTTAGGAGTGAGAAGTGAGGAGTTAGAAGTAAGGAGTTAGGAGTGTTTTAATTAATTTCAATTGATTACTCAAGCTTCGTTGTTAACCAAGAAACAAAAGAATTCCTATCAAGTCGATAATTATACTTATTGGTGTAAGTGTGATGGAGTTAAGCGTGAAGCAGTTTTTTAAGCAAGGAATTCGTTATTCCAAGCTGTTAGCAGGAGGTTTGCTTGGGTTTAGCATTTTTAGTAGTCTACTTTGTCTTCCCTTGTTCGCGGCTTCTTTGCCAAAATCTACTTCTCAAAGTTTAGAGGTTAAAGGTGAAAGGTTAAAGGTTAGAGGTCAAAGGTTAGAGGTTAAAGGTGAAAGTAAACCGCGCATCAAAGAATTAAACGTTGTAAATTATCCCCCCATCTCCTCTTCTCGACTACTAGCTCAGCAAATTTCCGTAGACGAACTATCAGATGTCAAACCAACGGATTGGGCTTATCAAGCTTTAAAATCATTAATAGAAAAATATGGTGTAATTACTGGTTTACCTGATGGTACTTTTAAGGGCGAACGCGCTTTAAGTCGTGATGAATTTGCTGCTGGTTTAGCTGCTACTTTATATCAGGTGGAAGAAACTATTGCTACAACAATTACTAGTAAATATATTGAGCAAGATAGAATAACTTTACGACGGTTGCAAAAAGAATTTGGTGAAGCTTTACAGGAACTACGAACGCGGTTAGATGATATAGAGTCTCGTTCTTCGCAGTTACAAGCAAATCAATTTTCTACTACTACTAAGTTACAAGGACAGCAAATTGTCGCTGTGACGGATGGTAGAAATGCTAATTTTAGTGCGGTTTCTCGGACTCGATTAACTTTTTCAACTAGTTTTAGTCAAAAAGATTTACTAGTTACTCAGTTGGAGTCTGGAAATAACGGTGGTGATGCTGTTGGTTTGGCTCAAAAGGAAGATTTGAATTTATTGGGAAGTAATGGTACTTTTGCCAATGCTGGAGGACTTGATTTTACTGATGTTGAAGATGATGTCAAACTCAGACGTTTATACTATACTTTACGTCCTTCCACGGATTTAGCGGTGACGGTGGGAACGAAAATGTCGCCGCGAGATTTTATCGACAGTAATCGCTATGCAAATAATGAAGCGGCTGATTTTAGTTCGGGAATTTTCCTGAATAATCCTTTGATTGTCCAAAATAAAATTGATCGCAATGGTGGTGCTGGTGCTGCTGTTGTTTGGAAACCTCAAAATAGTAAACTAACTTTTCGTTCGCTTTATATTGCTGGGGATGCAAATTCAAACTCCGATGACAACGGCTTTTTCGGCGACCCACGCCAAGCAAGTGCTGAGCTAGAATATATTTTGAGCGATAAACTTACTGTAAAACTCCAATATACTAACGCCGAAATTGACGATACTGATATTAACGCTTATGGCTTAAACGCCGAATACGTACTTAATCGCAATACAGGCATTTTTGGTCGTTTGGGAATCGGTAATTATCAAGGATTTAATACCGCAACTGGTCAAGATTTAGATTTAAATCCTGTTAGCTGGACTCTTGGGGTTGGTTTGCGTAACATTGGGATTCCCGGTACCATTGCAGGTGTAGCAATTGGTCAGCCATTTGTTAGCGATGGTTTAGGAAATGCAACCCAAACTAATTTTGAAACATTTTATAATCTACAACTCAGCGATAATATTAGCGTTACTCCGATTATTTCTTTGGTAATTAATCCAGATAACGACAGCAATCAAGGTACTATTTGGCAAACTACGTTCAGGACGGTGTTTTCATTTTAGATTAGTTGTAGGAATGGTTAGTGGATGCTGGTTACTAGTTAGTGGTTAGTGGTTAGTCGATCGTAGTTAGTGGATGGTGGTTACTAGTTAGTGGAAAATAACAACTGTCAAATTGCAACCGTAGATACACGCGGATAGTGTTTAATAGTGCTTGGATATTTATTTAAGACAAACTTTTAATTTACAATTCCCCAGTCTAAAATCTAAAATTATTAACATGCAACCTACAGATCCAGATAAAT
Source organism: Richelia sp. SL_2_1 (assembly GCA_012033205.1). Lineage (GTDB taxonomy): Bacteria > Cyanobacteriota > Cyanobacteriia > Cyanobacteriales > Nostocaceae > Rivularia. Next base: position 2,082 of record JAAUSO010000064.1, read on the forward strand.
TTACTGATAAAGCCTGGGAAGCAATTGTGAAATCTCAGGATATTGTCCGTGCTTACCAACAACAGCAGTTAGATGTAGAACATTTAATGCTGGCTCTTTTTGAACAAGATAATGGGTTGGCTTCTCGGCTTCTTAGTCGTGCTGGGGTGGAAGTTGAGCGATTACAACAACAGTTGGAAGATTTTGCCCGTCGTCAACCAAAAATGGGTAGAAGTGACCAACTATACCTAGGTAAAGGTCTTGACCGAATGCTTGATGGTGCTGAAGATGCAAGAGTTAGGATGAATGATTCTTACATTAGTATTGAGCATCTGATGCTGGCTTTTGCGGAAGAAGAACGTATTGGCAAGAAAATATTTAGAAATTTAAACGCTACGACTGCTGATTTAGAAGCGGCAATTAAAAATGTACGGGGTAGTCAGAAAGTAACTGATCAAAATCCTGAATCTCGCTATGAAGCGCTAGAAAAATTTGGTAGAGATTTAACCGAACAAGCAAAAGCTGGTAAACTTGACCCGGTGATTGGACGAGATGAAGAAATTCGTCGGGTGATTCAGGTGTTGTCTCGTCGCAGTAAAAATAATCCCGTTTTAATCGGTGAACCTGGAGTCGGAAAAACGGCGATCGCCGAAGCTTTGGCTCAGCGTATTATTAATGGTGATGTTCCCGAATCGTTGAAAAACCGGCAAATTATCGGTTTGGATATGGGTAGTTTGATTGCTGGAGCAAAGTATCGGGGTGAGTTTGAAGACCGATTAAAAGCTGTTCTCCGGGAAGTTACGGAATCTGGTGGTCAAATAGTTTTATTTATTGATGAGTTACATACGGTGGTTGGTGCCGGTTCGGGACAACAAGGTTCGATGGATGCTGGTAATTTACTCAAACCGATGTTAGCGCGGGGTGAATTGCGCTGTATTGGTGCCACAACTTTGGATGAATATCGAAAGTATATTGAAAAAGATCCGGCTTTAGAACGGCGTTTTCAACAGGTTCTCGTTACTCAACCGAGTGTAGAAAATACCATTTCGATTTTGCGCGGACTCAAAGAACGTTATGAAGTACATCACAACGTCAAAATTTCCGATTCTGCCTTGGTAGCTGCCGCTACATTATCAGCGCGTTACATTGCCGACCGTTTTTTACCAGACAAAGCCATCGATTTGGTCGATGAAGCCGCAGCGCAGTTGAAAATGGAAATTACTTCCAAACCTGCGGAATTGGAAAGTATAGAGCGGCGTTTAATGCAGTTAGAAATGGAAAAGTTGTCCTTAGCAGGAGAGGAAAAAACCACATTTCAGACTCAGGAACGTTTGCAACGCATTGAGCAAGAAATTGACCATTTGACCGAAAAACAAGAAAAATTCAGCGCTCAATGGCAAGGTGAAAAGCAGGTATTAGAAGATATCAGTGCTTTGAAACAAGAAGAAGAAAAACTCAGAGTTCAAATTGAACAAGCCGAACGTGCTTACGACCTTAACACGGCAGCACAATTAAAATATGGAAAATTAGAAGGAGTACAGCGAGATCGCGAAGTTAAAGAAGCACAACTTTTAGAAATTCAAAGTAAAGGGGTAAGTTTATTAAGAGAGCAGGTAACAGAAGCCGATATCGCCGAAATTGTGGCTAAATGGACGGGAATTCCGGTAAATAGCCTTTTAGAGTCAGAAAGGCAAAAATTATTGCAATTAGAGCAACACCTCCACCAAAGAGTTATTGGACAAGATGAAGCAGTAGTCGCCGTCGCTGCGGCAATTCGTCGCGCTCGTGCAGGAATGAAAGACCCCCAACGTCCCATTGGTTCGTTTTTATTCATGGGACCTACGGGGGTAGGGAAGACGGAATTAGCGCGGGCTTTAGCAAAATTCATGTTTGATTCCGAAGACGCTATGGTGCGCTTGGATATGTCGGAATACATGGAAAAACACTCGGTATCCCGGTTAGTAGGAGCGCCCCCCGGATACGTTGGTTTTGAAGAAGGTGGTCAGCTTTCCGAAGCAGTGCGCCGTCGTCCTTATTCAGTGATACTACTTGACGAAGTTGAGAAAGCCCACCCAGATGTATTTAATATACTATTGCAAGTCTTAGATGACGGTAGAATTACGGACTCCCAAGGAAGACTGGTAGACTTTCGCAATAGTGTGATTGTAATGACAAGTAATATTGGTAGCGAGCATATATTAGATATATCCGGCGATGATTCCCAATACGAAAAAATGCGGAACCGAGTCATGGAAGCATTACGAAAACACTTCCGTCCCGAATTCGTCAACCGCATCGACGACTTAATTATTTTCCATGCTTTAGGTAAAAAACAAATGGGAGATATTGCTCGCATACAATTAAAACGAGTCGAAAAGCTATTAGCAGATCAAAAAATCGCCGTCGAAATTACTCCCGCAGCTTGCGATCGCTTAATAGAAATCGGTTACGATCCAATGTACGGCGCTCGTCCGATTAAAAGAGCAATTCAGCGAGAAATCGAAAATCCCCTCGCCACCAAAATCTTAGAAAACTCTTTCGTTCCCGGCGACACCATCATCATAGACAGAGGTAAAACCGGATTAACATTCAAAAAGAAAACCGTTGTTAAAGTATCACCACCTGTAAACACCGTGCAGTTAGTAGAGTCAGCAGAAAATTAATCCCACACAGATAAATAATGTAGAGACGTTGCAATGCAACGTCTCCATGTATCGCGATCGCAACGTGTTATTCTATTCCTGGTTCCCTGTAAAAACATTTCCTTGACCAATATTTTCAAACCTGTGAGTTTTAATCTCTAACTGGGAATAATAACCTCAGCAAGTTTAAAAACCAGTTTTGACAATGACTATAACCGTTAATTTAACCGTTGCTATTCCTACTTACAACGGAGAAAATCGTTTACCCAAAGTATTAGATAAATTAAAAGAACAAATAAACAGAGAAAATATAAATTGGGAAATTATTATTATTGATAATAATAGTACCGATGGGACAGCAAAGCTTGTTGAAAAATATCAAAAAAATTGGCTGCAAGACGTACCTTTGAAATATTATTTTGAACCAGAACAAGGTATTTCTTTTGCTAGACAACGAGCGATGAATGAAGCTAATGGTGAATTAGTGGGATTTATTGATGATGATAATCCACCCTTTGCAAATTGGGTTAATTCAGCTTGTAAATTTGCTCAACAACATCCCCAAGCTGGTGCTTTTAGCAGTAGAATTCATGGTGTATTTGAAACCAATCCACCAGAAGAACTTAAAGCAATTACCTTCTATTTAGCATTAGTTGATCGAGGTTCTGAACCTTTATTGTACGAACCTACAAAAAAGGGACTTCCTCCTGGTGCGGGATTAGTAGTACGTCGAGATGTTTGGCAAAAATACGTTCCTACCAAATTATTATTAATAGGTAGAACCAAAAAAAGTTGGATGCCCACCGGACAAGATGCCGAAGCATTATTATATATTTATAAAGCAGGATGGGAAATTTGGTATAACCCCGAAATGGAAATTGAACATATAATTCCATCATCACGATTAGAAGAAAAATATCTCATCGGATTAATGAGAATTATTGGTTTAGGACGCTTTCATTTAAGAATGTTAATGCTTGATTGGTGGCAAAGACCTTTTGCTTTTTGTGTTTATTTAATCAATGATTTTCGCAAAACGCTATTACATTTTATTCGTTATAGAAAAGTATTAAGTAAAGATATTGTTGCCGCTTGTGAAATGCAGCGCTTAATGGCAACTTTAATTAGTCCTTTTTATTTATGGCAGATGCAAATCATTAATTTAACGAAAATATACTGAGGCTATTTTTAGAAACGCAAGATTAGCATATCAATAACCTCACCCCCATCCCCTCTTTTTGCTAAGGAGAGGGGTGCCGGAGGCGGGGTGAGGTTCGATCTATTTATTCAGATAATTGATATGTTAACCGATAAAATATCTGTAATTATTCCTGTATATAACGGTGAAAATACTATTAAAGAAACTATTGAATCTGTTCTAAATCAGACTTTTACTAATTTTGAATTAATTATTATCAATGCTAATTCTACAGATAAAACTCTTTCAATTATTTCTCAATTAAAAGACGAAAGAATCAAAGTATTTTTCTATCCCAAAGCCAATGTCGCGGTTAATCGCAATCGGGGAATCAATCATGCCATAGGTAACTATATTACTTTTTTAGATGCAGATGATTTATGGACAACTGATAAATTAGCAGCCCAATATACAGCTTTGCAATCAAATTCTCAAGCTGGAGTTGCTTATAGTTGGACAAATTGTATCGATGAAAATAGTAAGTTTCTTCGTAAAACTTCTCACGTTAATTGGAACGGAGATGTTTATGCTAATTTTTTATTAGATGACTTTATCGGTAACGGCTCTAATGTGATGATTCGTAGAGAAGTGTTGATGAAAGTTAATGGTTTTGATGAAATTTTAACCAATGCTCAAGATACTGATATGTGGTTAAAATTATCAGCTATTACTGATTTTGTTTGTGTACCGAAAGCACAAATTTTATATCGAATTCGACAAGATTCTATGTCATCCAATGTTTTAGGATTGGAAAAATCAAATTTAGAAGTTATTCAACGTGCTTTTTCTCGCGAACAAGCAAAACAATATCAACATTTGAAACCTCAAGCAATCGGCAATCTTTATAAATATCTTTGTTATAAAGTTCTGGCAGCACCACCAGGAAAACAGCAAGGTAAAGTTGCAGCCAGATTTTTATTAACTGCGATAAAAACAGATATGAGTCTTTTATTTAAACCGATTATTTTTAAAGCTATTTTTAAATTGATTGTGATGGTGATTTTACCTTCTAATTGGGCAACTACGCTGTTTAAAAAACTTCCGCGTTTATCAAATACTAGTACTTTTTTGGGGTATGAAAAAATAAGTTGATCTTGTGATTACGCGGTTAATATCTGGCGGTTGAAACCGCGACTACACAGACAGGCAAAGTCCACCTGCGTGGACTAATATTAATATTTCTTAACCCACGCAGGTGGGTTTCGTTTGTGTAGCTGCGGTTTCAACCGCCGGGAAAATATTGATAACGCTAATATCGCAATCCTAATTATTTATTATAAATTAAAGGAATTTAACACAATGTCTATCTCGGTGATAGTTCCCGTTTTTAACGGAGAAAGAACTATTGAAGAAACAATAAAATCAATATTAAATCAAACTTTTAGTAATATCGAAATTATTATTATTAATGATGGCTCTACAGATACAACTTTAGAAATTTTGGAAAATATTTATGATTCCCGTATCAAAATATTTTCCTACCCAAATGCTGGTTTATCAGTAAGTCGTAATCGGGGCATTTCTCAAGCTAAGGGGGAATATATTTCTTTTATCGATGCTGATGATTTATGGACTGCTGATAAATTAGAATTACAATGGCAAGTTTTACAATCAAATTCCCAAGCTGCTGTAGCTTATAGTTGGACTGATTATATTGATGAATCGGGTAAATTTATTAAATCAGGTAGAAGAATTAAAGTTAATGGTGATGCTTTTAGGAAACTTTTGATAACCAACTTTTTAGAAAATGGTTCTAATCCTTTAATTCGCCAACAAGCTTTAGAAAAAGTTGGTGGTTTTGATGAATCACTCGCCGCAGCAGAAGATAAAGATATGTGGTTACGTCTTGCGGCTAATTACGAATTTGTTTGTGTAGAAAAGCCGCAAATTTTATATCGCACATCAACAAACTCGATGTCTACTAATCTCAAAAGACAAGAAACTGCATCTTTAAAAGTAATTGAACGTGGCTTTAGTTATCCCCAAGCCGAGAAATTACAGCATTTGAAAAAACAAAGTCTTTCACATCTTTATCAATATCTGACATTTAAAGCTATTGAAGCACCAGCACAACAGCGTCAAACGGTTATTGCTTTATACTTTTGGTGGAATTGGATGATAAATAATTCTACAATTATCAAAAATAAGCGATTAATCATAATTGCAGTTTTGAAAATCATCTTTCTAATGTAGAGACGTAGCACTGCTACGTCTCCATCAGGGTTTTGCTACGTCTCCATCAGGGTTTTGCTACGTCTCCATCAGGGTTTCGCTACGTCTCCATCAGGGTTTCGCTGACAAAACAAATTAATTCCTTGCTCAAATCCAATACGCAAAAATTTTTTACTTTAAAAAACTGATCGCATTTGATTAAATTATCGTCGGAAATTAAAATACGGGGAGACGTAGCAGTGCTACGTCTCTACAGAATTACTGCTTTATCAGTTGGATAATACATGGTAGGGAAATCCGAATCACTTGTATAGGGCAAACAATCCAGAAAATCAAGTGCAGTTTATCTACTGAAACATTTAAAATCCAAATTGATAATAACCCTGCTTTGCTTTCCGCTAAAGTGGGGTGTTGGGATTTATTTCCCAATTAGTGATTAAAATATCTGTATTTGCTGCGACTAAATTATGTTAGAACAAGGTACCATCAGTATCCATACTGAGAATATTTTCCCGATTATCAAAAAATCTCTTTATTCTGACCATCAAATCTTTTTACGGGAATTGGTATCAAATGCTGTTGATGCTATCCAAAAGCTGCAAATGGTGGCTCGCTCTGGAGAATTTTCCGGAGAAATCGGTGAATCGGAAATTCAAATTGCTGTAGACAAAGATAAGAAAACTCTTTCTATTACCGATAATGGTATCGGTATGACATCTGAAGAAATCAAGAAATATATCAACCAAGTCGCTTTCTCTAGCGCTGAAGAATTTGTTCAAAAGTACAAAGGTGCATCTGACCAACCAATTATCGGTCATTTTGGACTCGGTTTTTACTCTTCCTTCATGGTGGCTAATCATGTAGAAATCGATACTTTATCTTATAAGGATGGAGCAGAAGCAGTCCACTGGAGTTGTGATGGTTCTCCAAAATTCACTTTAGAAGAATCATCCCGCACTACTCGCGGTACTACGATTATTCTTCACCTGATGGAAGAGGAAGAAGAGTTTCTCGAAGCAGCACGAATCAATAATCTTGTCAAGACTTATTGTGATTTTATGCCCGTACCCATCAAACTTGATGGTGAGGTATTAAATCGACAAAAAGCACCGTGGCGGGAATCTGCTAGTAATTTGACTAAAGAAGATTACCTCGAATTCTACCGCTATCTATATCCTTTTGAGGAAGAACCACTACTTTGGGTGCATTTGAATACCGATTATCCCTTTATTGTTAACGGTATCCTCTACTTCCCCAAACTCAAACCTGATGTTGACGTTAGTAAAGGACAAATCAAACTATTTTGCAACCAAGTATTTGTTAGCGACAACTGCGAAGAAATCATTCCTCAATTTTTGTTACCCATGCGGGGTGTAATCGATAGTAGCGATATTCCCCTCAACGTATCCCGTAGTGCATTGCAAGGCGATCGCACTGTGAAGAGAATCGGCGATTACGTTGCCAAGAAAGTCGGTGACAGGCTTAAAGAATTATATCGCGATGACCGCGAACAATATATTTACGCTTGGAAAGATTTAGCAACCTTCGTTAAATTCGGGGTAATGAACGATGAAAAGTTTAAAAAACAAGTTGAAGATATTCTAGTTTTCCGTACTACCCATGATGGGAATAATACTGAATCGGTAGCAGCAGCGCCAACCCCCGCAGTAGAAGTACAATCCCAAGAAGGTGACGTTTGGCAAGATGTCACACCCACAGGTGAAGCACAAGATTCCACATCCGCTGTAAAATTGCCTTATGTAACTCTCAAAGATTACTTAGAACGCAACAAACAAAGCCACGAAAACCGCGTTTTTTACTGTACCGATGAAGCATCACAAGCAGCTTACGTAGAATTACATAAAAATCAAGGCTTAGAAGTCTTGTATCTAGACTCCTTCATCGACACCCACTTTATTAACTTCCTCGAACGGGAATACAACGAAGTCAAATTTACACGAGTAGACTCCGACTTAGATAATACCCTATTAGACAAAGATAAATCCGAAGAAATAGTAGACCCCACAACCAATAAAACCAAGGGTGAAACAATCAAAGAAATATTTGAAAAAGCCCTCAACAAACCCAAACTTAATATTCGTACCGAAGCCTTAAAATCCGATAACCCCCAAGGAACACCACCAGCAATGGTGTTATTACCAGAAATTCTACGTCGTTTACGAGAAATGAACGCCATGATGCAGCAGCAAACAGTAGAATTTCCCGAAGAACACGTATTATTAGTTAATACCGCCCATCCACTGATCCAGAACCTGGCAAATCTGAATCAAGGTAGTATCATTCAAGATGGTGGACAATCACCCACAGGTGAACTAGTAAATTCAATTTGTCAACACGTTTACGACTTAGCCTTAATGTCCCAAAAAGGCTTTGATGCAGAAGGAATGAAATCCTTCGTACAACGTTCTAATCAAGTACTTACTAAGTTGACAGAACAAGCGGCAAAGTAGTTAGGAGTTAGGAGTGAGGAGTTAATGATTATAGCAAATTTAGGTTGAGTTCAATACACTAAAACCTCACCCCCATCCCCTCTCCTAATATACGGAGAGGGGTGCCCGGAGGGCGGGGTGAGGTAATATTTGTATTGCACCCAAGTGAAAACCGCTATATTGTCCCCTTGTCCCCTTCTCTCCCCATCCCCTTGTCTCCCCTCTCTCAGATAAAATAGAAAATTACGTGAAAAAATAGGAGATTCTTGATATGTCCCGTGTATGTCAACTGACTGGTAGAAAAGCAAATAACGGTTATGCGGTTTCTCACTCGCACCGTCGGACTAAGAAACTTCAGCAAGCGAATCTGCAAAGCAAGCGCGTTTGGTGGGCTGAAGGTAATCGCTGGGTGAGATTGAAGATTTCTACTAAAGCCATCAAAACCTTAGAAAAGAAAGGTTTGGATGCAATGGCTAAAGAAGCCGGAATCAATCTTAACAAGATGTAATCCCGTCTTCCATAAATGATAATACATACAAATAACTAATGTAGAGACGTTGCAGTGCAACGTCTCTCTGTATCTGGATGATTTTGACTGTGATGGCTCACTCCACCGTCGGGGGTTGCAAACCCAATTGGCTTACTCAACCCCAGGTAGATGTAAAAGCGATCGCGAAATTTCAATTTTGTGGCTTACTCAACCGAGAAGCGTCATCTCAAAACCTTGGGCAGACGTAGCAGTGCTACGTCTCTACATTTTTGCTGTCTTTACAACAAAATCCGCAATATTTTTTTTCCTAACTGATAACTTTACTGTTTCAAGTGGGTAATATAAGCTCGGTACACTAATCGCAACTTGATAAAGTTGTCTTGAGCTAATAAATTCAGTAAAAAATCAGCAAAATTAATATGAAGCTATGGCTTTATTTTTCTTCGTCGGCTATAAATTAAATAATTCAAATCATATTCCTTATAACCGGAAAAGCGTAAAAAAAATACAAAGTTTAAATAGTTATTTTGTTGATTTAGTGAAACTTTATGATGGTGATTGCTGCCACATAAAAATCATTTAAATTATCAATCTTTATATTTCATACATACTTGTTGTTGTATTAGCAAGTCATTAGAATATTCCTTTTGCCTACGAAAGTTCGACAGGCATTATTTGCAATCAAAAATTTAAAAATATTCAATTTAAAAATTCGCATCACAATTGTTGATAGGAAAGTAGCTATGTATAGAAATCGTAAGTTAGTCAGGGCTATTAAAAAATTTTTCCGACAGTTTCGCCGTAAATCTTCATCTACTGTAAAGAAACAAAGTTTATGGCTTTTACGAACTTTCATAGTTACTAAAAAACGCAAAAACTGGGCTAATTCTGGTTTTGTTTTACCTACTGTGGCGATGGTGTCGCTGGTAGTTGTGTTGTTGACTATTGCTATTATGTTTCGCTCCTTTGAGCGTTCTAACAATGCGAGTAATGTGAGGGTTAATCAGGCGGTTTTGAATGCTGCGACTCCTGCGATTGATAGGGCTAGGGCGAAGATTGATAAGTTATTTAGCGACCCTACATTACCACGTTCGACTCCATCGGATAATTCTCTTTACAATGCATTTATTAAAGACCTTGGTAAATATACCTTTGGCGATGAAACTCCCTTAGAAGTAAGATACAACCTTGATGGCGGAAGTATTGACCAGAAGGATGACAAGCCTTTAGAAGAAAGAGAAACGATAAAAAGTGCCTGGAGATTTCCTGTTGATACGGACAATAACGGTAAATACGATACATTTACACTTTATGGAGTTTATTTCCGTAGTCCAACTCGCGGTAATGACGGTAAATTTAACCGTGTTCGCAGTCCTTTAGATGCTAGAACTCCACCAATGGATGATGGTTCGTTAGGTGGACAATGTTCAGCAGCAAGAGGTACTAGTTTCAGTTTGATTGGAGATTCTGGTTGGTATAAATCAGGAGCTAATATCAAAAAAAGCTTTTTTGTTTATGCTACTAACGTACCTATTGACAGTAAACAAATTCAAGTAGAAAACCTTAAAAATACTGATTTTGAAGCATATAAAGGAAACAAAGGATTTTCTGCTCTAGAGTTTCAGCAAGACCAAGAACGAGTTCCACTTAATAACAATGCGGTAGTTTATGAAGATGACTTAGAAATAGCTCCTGGTGGTGGACTTGATATAATGGTAGGATTTTTACTAATAGTAACTTACTAACATCTAGAACTAGCAATAGTAATGCCGATAGTGTGATTCGTTTTTATCAAGTTAGTAATCAAAATTCATGTTTTTATCAAGCAAAAAATAGCAAAATTATTGTTGGTGGTAATTTAGGTCATGGTCGAATTAATGGAACAGGAGGTTTGTTTGATGTTAATGTAGATTTGTTCAAACCCGGTGCTAAAGGAGGTGGTGCAACAATTAAAAGCAGCACAAAATCTGTTAATAACACATCAGGAGACATAGCTTATAATTCTCAAGCCTATACACAAAGAATTAATTTGTTAGTAGAAGAAGCACTTAAAACAACTACCAATCCAAGTGAGGTACAAGAAAAGATTGACTCTAGAATAAAAGAAAACCCTGGCTTAGTTGAAGCAGATGTACGCAGAGAAGAACTAGAATCTTATTTCAAAAAACGCACGCGAAAAGTTCCTTTTGCTGAAGTTGATTTTGGTACTACTCCACCTTCAACTGTCACTCTTAAAGATAAAGGTAGTGACACAATGAGAGGACCAGATGAGTGGATTTATCCTTTTAGTATTACTAACAATGATACAAGTTATACAAAATTGAAACTTTATCGGGCTAGATTAGAAGCTACAGAACCGAATAAACTTAAAGAAGTTAATAAGGAAGAAGAGAAATATCTTGGCGATCGCGTTTTGGTTGGTAATAATTTACCTGCTCTATGGTACGACCCAAAGATCAAAAATTTTGTAGGAAAAGAAACTCCCCAAGACGTTTTACCTAAAATCGAATGGACTGATTTTAGCGATGAAGAAAGCAAATATCGTTACCGCACTACTAACATCGAGCAATTACTTAGTCTTGAAGGTGCTAGCGAACGAGATGGCTTTTTTGAAATCAAGGCTGCACAGAACCCGCAAAACTCACTTGATAACGTTGGTGGTATGCGTGTAGTTACTGGGGCAGGTATTTACGTTGACGGACCGAGTTCAGATTCATCTGCCTCCTATCCCTGGGATACAGATGTTGATACAACTACTGCTGATGTTCAACCTCGGTCTTTTTTAGCTAGCTCTCGTCCTACATGGGATACCAATTTTGTAGGTGTTGGTTCTGGGAAGATTCCAGAAAGCAAACTTAAATTCGATAGCAAAGATCCGATAATTGTTTGGCCAGATACGATGCCCATGACAGCAGGAGAAGATTTAGCAAGCAATCTCAAAGTCAAAGGTGACTTACTAATGAGAGCGACTGCTGTTTATCACTATAAGGATAATCCTGGAAAAGACCAGACACCTGTAGCTTGTGTTAGCAGTTATTACGACCCGACAGATGCCATCAAAGCCAAAAACGGTTTAGCAGACTGGAGTAGTAACTATAATGCTAAAGGGAAATCCAATAATGGTATCGTTTACCAAAAACCCTACTCTAGCCATAGTGCTAGGTTAAGCGCTATTGGAACTTACTCAAAACAACTCAATCAACAAGCACGATTGGTATTTCCTAACGGACGTTTTGTTAATGAACCTTTAAGAACAGCGTTAGAAAAGCGTAAAAGTGGAAAAACTTTTTCAATGGCTGACAATTCAGCAATTGATACCGCTGTTTGTGCTATCAGGATTCTCGACTCTACATTAAACCCTGATTCTAGTACAGTACCACATGGAGCAATTTACGAAACTGCATTTTTAGATGCTAGGGAAATCAAATCAATTGAACAAGATGCAAATGTAGCTGATTCAGATGCAAACTATACACGTAGTATAGAAGAGCGTCAGCCTTTGGAAGTTCGAGTAACAGTATTAGACTTAGAGCAACTGCGAAAGAAATCCATTGGTAGTGGCTCTCCGCAAGAATATTTATTACCAAATAGCGGCATTATTTATGCTACCCGTGATGATGCTCTACGGGATCTTAGCCACAGTCTAAGTCCAGATGATGTTGAGAAAAGCAAATTATTAAGTTCTAGTGACTACAAACTGGACTCAACTCGTCGCCCTAATGGCATCATGTTGATTAAAGGTGAGAATTTAGAACGAAAAAACACATTTAGATATGAAGAGAAAGGCTTAATCCTAGCTTCTAATGTACCTGCTTACATTAAAGGAAATTTCAATCTTCATTATAAAAGTGGAACAAAAACTCCCGTTGAAGAGTTTAAATTTCAACTTAGAAATGACAAAACAGGAGAGATCGATTGGAGCAAATTTTACGACAACAGTCGGAACACCCTTGATGATGACTTTGCTTGTCGTAAAGGCGATCCAAGATTACCTAGTGACAAATGTAAAACAGGAGACAGTTGGAGACCTGCAACAGTTGTAGCGGATGCAGTCACAGTACTTTCTGATAATTTCCGCTTTGGTTTCCGTGATGAAGGAGACTATGATCTGAGAAATAATCAGGGAGATTTCAAATCTTCTGAATATAAAAAACAAGGCTTCTTTGACAATAATTTTTTGACTAGTAGTGAGTGGTTCGATAAAGGTGATCCGAAAGATTTTGATACTACTAAGAAAGACTATCAAGGTAGTTCTTATCTTAATAACTTTGTTACCCCAATTCAGCGTCGGGTAGAGTTTGGCGAATATTTAATGGAAGTATGCACCAAAATACCTGTTTCCACCTGTGAAGCTGCGGATTGGTCTGTTGATGGTTCTGCTGGTCTTGGAAGAATGAAAGCAACAGACCAAATAGGTCAAACATATACAATTGCAACTCATAAAGCAGGCACAACAGTTGACTTAAGCGATTCAGATTTACGACGCTATGCTCGACGTGTAGCTTTTGCTCGGAAGCCAGATTTAAAACCAGATGGCATAACACCAGACGGTAGCTTGGTGCTTGATAAAAATGGTCATCCGGTTCCTTTAGGAATAAAGAGTAACAAGATAGAAGCTTTTCCTAAGTATGAAGTTGAAATAGAAAACAGTAGTGGAAAGAAAGCCTATAACAATACAAACAAGAATATTAATCAATTACCTGACCTTAAAGATAATGCTCTGTGGTTCAGAACAACAGATTCTTTGCCCGATAAAAAATTACCAACAAGCACTGATTACGGATATGACTATCCGTTATTTTATCAAACAGCAGACGGTAATACCTTAAAAGGAAATGCAGAAGAACAACCACTGTTAGTACCAGTGCTGCAAATTCATATGCCAAATAAAGCTAAAGACAAGAAGGAAGATAACCCCCCAGCTAATTATGACGAACTACCCAGCAAATATGAGGAGAGAGGAGTTGCTGTCAATAAGAACTGGTTTCAACAAGCAACCGCAACAACAACAAATTTAACAATAGCAGGTGGTGATACCCCAGCACGTAAAACTACAACTAATGCTGAAGCTAATGGAGGTTTAGAGAATTTCATACGTTACCTAGAAAAATGGCAAGAGGGTTCAGATGAAAATTCTCCAGGTATCAATCACAGTCTTAGCGGTTCAATTATCCAGTATAAACGTAGTGCCTATGCAACAGCACCTTGGCAAGTTGTACAAACTAACAGTGATAAGAAGACAAGCATAGGCACAAGTATTTTTGGTTCTGATTACGAATTATTCTATCCATCTCACATAAATAGAACTAATGGAAAAAGTATGACACCTTTCTATACACAACCTTCACGTCAATGGGGTTTCGATGTCGGCTTGTTATCTCAAATACCTGACTTATTCGCTCAGACGTTTACTTTACCACCTTCAAGCAAACCCAACGAATTTTTTAGAGAAGTAAGTAGAGATGATACATGGGTGAAAACTTTACTCTGTGCAAAAACTATCAAGATAGAGAATTCAGGAAAGATTAGTTCCACGAACAAAAATGCTATCTCTGAAGATCAACGTCCAAAAGACTTTTGTAAAGAATACGCAGGAAGTTAATAAGCATTTAAAAATTTCACCATTTAAAAACACCAACCATGCTTAAAGATCAACTACAGCAAATTTCTTCCCAAAAGAATCAACCAGGTTTTACAATTATCGAATCTTTGGTAGCAGTTATCGTACTTGGCATTTTAATGACTGCGATCGCACCTACAATTGTGATTTCAACTGCAACGCGAGTCCAATCAAGACGTGTAGAATTAGCTACTCAAGCAGCCAGAGCTTACATTGATGGTTTAAGTTCTCGAAACATTCCTGCACCACCTATTTCAAAAAACGATCGTGTAAATGCTCCTACAAACAGTTTAAGCTGCAATGAACCCATAACAGATAAAGGCTACTGTTCTTCTCCTAAAGATTCATCCTATAAAGTTTTTTGTGTTGATGGTACTGGTGACGGGAAATGTACTAAAGAAGAGTCAAAAGACTTGATTGTGCAAGCATTTGGTTTTAACTCGGATTCAACAGAAGCCTCAAGTGGTTATAAACTTAGGGTTCGAGTTTATAGAGCAGATGCTTTTAAAGATAATAAAGCTCTTATTCCTAATGAAACTTCTACTGGTAAAAAAGTTACGCAATCAACTTTTACTGGTGGAATCGGTAACGTCAAAGCTCCTTTAGTTGAAATAGTTACAGAAATTTCTACTCAACAAACCACGTTTCAAAAATTTTGTTCTCGTTTAGAAAATAGTACAAACACAAATTCTAAATGTAGTAATTAAACTATTATCAGGGATTACTATGAGAAATCAACTCAATTTTTTAATAAAAAATAACTTAAAGCAAAAACATTTTTATTTGAAGAATAAAAATAGTGGCTTTACCCTTATAGAACTTCTAGTCGCAATGATTCTTGCAGTTCTAGTGATAACACCTTTATTAGGTTTTATGATTAATATTTTAGATACCGACCGTAAAGAACAAGCCAAAGTCAACTCAGAACAAGAAATTCAGACAGCCCTTGATTATATTGCTCAAGATTTACAACAAGCTATATATATATATGATGCGAAAGGTGTTAAAGCTATAAAAAATAAACTTCCTTATAGTACAAATACAGATAGAGTTCCTGTATTAGTATTTTGGAAACGACAGTTTGAAAAAGAAGCTATTGCTGGTTCTTTTACAGGTAAGAATGATAGTTTTGTTTACTCTCTGGTAGCTTACTATCTGATTCAAAGTAATACAACTAATAATGGAGATAAAATATGGTCTAACCAATTTCGTATCGCTAGATTTGAAATAAAAGGTGGAGTGAGAAACCTTGATGATCCTTTTAAGAAAAATGGAGATCCTAATTACATTAAAGAGCCTGACAAAGGCTTTGCTTTATTTGAACTTAGTAATCCTGCTATAACAGGTACTCTTGAAGACAAAATGAATAGCTGGAAAAAAGATGAAACGATTTCTACCAACACATATAATTTAAGCAATACTGCGATTTTAGTTGATTACATTGATGGAAGTCAGGATAGTTCCTTAAAAGATGCTGATAAATGTGAAACTTTTTTTGACCTGAGTAAATATATTATTACAAAGCAGGATGATAAGAAAAAAGCATTAAAAGTACCGTCTTTTGAAGACACTTACAAATATTCAAATATCACAACATTAAATAATAATAGTTTCTATGCCTGCGTAGATGTTGACACAGTATCAGCAAAGATATTTCTTAGAGGTAACGCTCATGCTCGGATAAATCAGAAAGATAATAATTTCAATAAAAGTCGTGAATCGTATTTTCCGACAGCAAGTGTTTTAGTTAAAGGCCGAGGATTAATTGGTGCTGATTAACTAAAATTTCGTCAATTTAAAATTCATAATTTCATCTAGCAAAATTATAACAGATTTATACAAGTATTTTCATAAAAACTATTTACACAAATAATGAAAATTCAGTTATTTTCAAACTTACTACAGCAAAGTTGCTTAAAAATAAGGTATCGAAAAGATAAATTATATCAAAAGCAGTATTTAAGTAATCCTAATGGTTTATCTTCCGGCTTTAGCTTAATCGAAGTCTTAGTAGCACTAGTTATCATCGGCATTCTTTCAGCAATAGCCGCCCCCAGTTGGCTTGGATTTGTTGCTAGACAGCGACTCAACAAAGCTAACGATAGCGTATTCTCAGCATTACAAGAAGCCCAGAGACAAGCAAAGAAAACAAAACTTAACTACAGTGTTAGTTTAAAAATTGATAACAAGGTTGCAAAAATACTCGTTCATCCAGATTCTATTGAACTTCCTAAAGATGATAAAAATATGCCTTGGAAGTTGATAGGTGAAGGCTTAGAAATCAAATCTAATCAAATTGTAGTAGGTACTAATCTTACAAATAAAAACACAGGTAATGGTAATACAATAAAATCTCTTTCAGGTTATAAAACAATTGCTTTTGATTACACTGGTGCTTTACCTAAAGATGCTACAACACCTTTGAAAATTGTATTAGCTACACCTAAATCTCAGAATTCTACACAACCTAGTAATCTCAAACGCTGTGTTATTGTCGAAACATTAATCGGAGGAATGCGAACTGCAACAGATGAAGATTGCGACAAAAAATAGTACTTGGTAATAAAAATACCAAAATTCAATAAAAACACTGAAGCAACAACTGCACCTCAAGGAAGAAAATAAATACATCGGTTGAGAAGTCGGGTTTTTACAAAAAACCCGACTTCTTAAAATAAACCACTTTAAATCAACATTTAAACCAGCGCTATGACAGAGTGCATAAACTTTACCGTAGCTATTCCTACATACAACGGTGCGACTCGATTACCCGAAGTATTAGAAAAACTACAAAATCAACTCCATACCGAAAATATTAGTTGGGAAATTATTGTCGTCGATAATAACAGCACCGATAACACAGCAGATGTTGTTAAAAAGTATCAACAAAATTGGCAATATCCCTTCCCTTTAAAATACAGCTTTGAATCAAGACAAGGCGCAGCATACGCTCGTGAAAGAGCAGTTTCTGAATCCCAAGCTGAAATTATCGGCTTCCTCGACGACGATAATTATCCCGTCTCCAACTGGGTAGCCAAAGCTTATGAATTCGCGCAAAAATATCCCCAAGCAGGAGCTATTGCCAGTCAAATTCATCCCAACTGGGAAATTGAACCACCAGAAAACTTTCAACGTATTGCGCCATTTTAGCAATTACCGAAAGAGGTAATTTACCTTTACTCTACAACCCAAAAAGCAAACTATTACCACCCTCAGCAGGAATAGTAATTCGCAAGCAAGCTTGGTTAGAAAGCGTACCAGAAAAGTTAATTTTAACAGGTAGAATTAACGGTAATATGCTCACGGGTGAAGACATCGAAATGCTGTCTTATATTCAACAAACAAATTGGGAAATTTGGTACAACCCAGAAATGGAAATTTATCATCAAATTCCCCGTTGGCGATTACAAAAAGAATATTTATTCCCCTTCTTCAAAGGAATAGGATTAAGCCGTTACGTTACTAGAATGGTTGATGTCAAACCATATTTAAAGCCAATCAAAATGTTAGCTTATATGGTTAATGACCTACGAAAAATTTTATTTCATATACTTAAATACGGCAAAAAAATTAAAACCGATTTAGTTACAGCCTGCGAAATGCAATTATTTATAAATAGCTTAATTAGTCCTTTTTATCTGTGGAAAAACGGCTATTTTAAGAATAAATATCAAGGGTAAGTTAAATCAAAATGGGTGTGTTATCTACTGAAACCTCACCCCGCCTCCGGCACCCCTCTCCTTGTCAAGGAGAGGGGAAGGAATACTTCCTTACTTGCTGCCTCCGGCACTTCTATCTTTAAGCAGAAGGGTAAACCTGCCGCTCGCTGCCTCCGGCACCCCTCTCCTTAATAAGGAGAGGGGATGGGGGTGAGGTTAATTTTCCTCAGTTATCAGGTATTAGTCAGATCGAACTAACCGCGTCTACCAGTGTGGTGCATTTATCAAAAAATCAAATGTTTAATAAACACTGGAATCATAATTCTAACAGTGGCTTTACTCTGCTGGAAATGTTGGTAGTTATTGCAGCAATTGGTATATTAGCTGCCATCGCTGCTCCTTCTTGGCTAGCTTTTATAGAAAATCGTCGCCTCAATGATGCTTCTGACAAAATATATCTAGGTTTACGTGACGCACAACGTCAAGCTAAAAAAACCAAATCAAATTGGCAATTTAGTCTTCGCAAACAAGGAAATATTGTCCAGTGGGCGGTTCATCCGCAAACGGTAAATCCAAATAATGCTAACTGGAATGATTTGAATTCAAATGTCGTTTTGGACGATGAAACAACTTTAAACTTAGAAAACAATGTCAGACAAATTCAGTTTAACTATATGGGTACTGTAACCAAAGCTCCCTTCGGAAGAGTCACTTTATCTGGCAAGAATGGCGCTAAAGCCAAACGTTGCGTGATTGTTTCGACTATTTTAGGAGCAATCCGCACCGCAAAGGAACGCGATAAAGCTAAAGATGGCGATTATTGCTATTGATTTTCGTTGCTGATAATTAACGTGGTGGAATAGTAGTTTATAGCGGTTTTCACTTGGGTGGAATACAAATATTACCTCAGCCCGCTCTCTTAACCCCTCTGCGTATATTAGGAGAGGGGATGGGGGTGAGGTTTTAATGTATTGGACTCAACCGAAATTTGCTATATTTGATTAAATTTAAATGTTTGTAGTTGGGCAGGCACCGCTCAATTTGAGCGATAAATCGCAACTACAAACCCATCAGAACTAATGCAATCGACTAATAGTGATTCATATCATAAATTATCACGGGTTCGTTTATTGTCTAAACCATGTAGAGACGCGATACTATGAGCGTCTCTACAATCTATGATAATTAATCACAAAACTTGTTCAAAATCAAACCAAATTCCTATATTTTTAATATCGTCTTTCTTGGTGCGTAACACAGCACATCTTTAATCATAAATGGTGCGTTACGCTGTCGCTAACACACCCTACATACAATAGCTACAAATAACTTGCGTGTCTCTTTCACCTAAAATCGCCGAACAACACTTAATTATTTTTACCCGTTATCCCCAGCCCGGTAAAACTAAAACTCGATTGATACCCGCTTTAGGAATCGAAGGTGCTGCGAATCTCCAGCGACAAATGACGGAATATACTTTATCTGAAGTAAAAAAAATGTGCAAATCAACTGCAATATCTTTTGAAGTTCGATTTGCAGACGGTGATTTACAATTAATGAAAAATTGGTTGGGAACAGAATTAAATTATCAACTTCAAGGAGAAGGGGATTTAGGAAAGCGTATGGAAAACTGTTTTTTGGATGCCTTTAATCTGGGTGCCAAAAAAGTAGTTATCATCGGTATTGATTGCCCTGGTGTGAATGCTGAAGTCTTAGCACAAGCCTTTAAAAAACTACCCGATTGCGATTTATTACTTGGTCCTGCTGTTGACGGTGGTTACTATCTAATTGGTTTAAACCGTGCCATCGGACAATTATTTACTAACATAGACTGGGGAACTGAAGCGGTATTAAAACAAACTGTAGATATTGCCCAGCAACTCAATTTATCAATTGCTTACTTGCAAACATTAGCTGACATTGACCGACCAGAGGACTTACCTATTTGGCAACAAATTAATTATCAGCAATAAAATTCCCTATTCCCTATTCCCTATTCTTAGTATCCTGCAATACGAAGATTTGCCGAAGACACCTGAAATAAGCTTTGCTACTGTGGTGTAATCTCGAACATAGGTGTTAAAATTTCCACCTGTATTGAACCTACTTTATTTATCAACAGTAGCTAGAATATTGCCAACAATATTCGAGTAACTTTATGTAGGACGATTGTTGTAATTGAATACGAGACTAAAACAAAGATGGTTAATCGTTTGGCTACTGTAAATACTTCCCGTACCTTGAAAGTGGTAGGGATAATCTTAATTTTGTCCTTTTTAGTTGACATTTTAATACTTTCATTTCCCTTCCAACCAACTAATAGTGGATGGCAAATTCAGTTAGCAACTGCGTTTGTTGACCGAGGTATTGTGCCTTTGGTGGGTTTGGGTATGTTATTCGCGGGACATTGGGTTGATAGTTTTGATGATTCTAGTCCTTCGGGTATCGATTTGAGATTGCCTGTATTAATTTTGTCAAGCATCTTAGGATTGATTTTTCTGCTAATTTTTCCGCTGCACCTCAACAATGTGCGACAAGCTAGCGATCGCGAAGTTCAACAAATTACCGCCAGCGCTCAACAAGCAGAAAGCCGAGTCAAAACTGAGCTATCCCAGGTGCAAGCAAGATTAAGTACCGAACAAGCAAAAGCTCAGATCGAACAACAAAGAACTCAAGTCAGAACTCAGTTTTCTGAATTGCTCAAAGACGAAACAAGATACAAACAAGCCATAGAAAACCCTAGTATTCCCCAACAACAGAAAGATTTACTCAAGAAATTTAAGGCTGATCCTAAAGCACTCGATACTTTCATAGCCGAACAAAGCGATCCACAACAACTAGCGAATCAGCGCTTAACTCAAATTGCTCAAGAAAGAGAAGCTGCTGAAAAACGGGCTAAAGAAACAGCTTGGAAATCCGGATTACGAGTTGGAATGAGTAGCTTACTGCTTTCCATCGGCTACATTATTATCGGTTGGACTGGATTGAGAAGCCAAGGTGCAACAAATGGTAGTGGAAAGCGTAAAGCAACCGCACGTTGAGGAGATGGGAGGATGGGGGGACAAGGGGACAAGGGGACTTTCGCTATGGGGAGAAATAGTTAATTATTAACTCCTAACCACTAACTCCTAACTCCTCACTCCTCACTCCTAACTCCTAACTCCTCACTCCTAACTCCTAACTTTTAATACATGATTACTATTTATATATTGACTTATAACGAAGAGTTGGATATTGCTGCTTGTATTGAGTCAGCGATGGTATCGGATGACATTATTGTGGTGGATTCGATCAGTCGCGATCGCACTGTGGAAATCGCCAATAAATATCCAGTCCGTGTTGTGGAACACGCTTTTGAAAGTCACGGTAAACAACGAACCTGGATGTTAGAAAATATATCCCCGAAGTATGATTGGGTGTATATTCTCGAAGCAGACGAACGAATGACACCGGAATTGTTCGCCGAATGTGTGGAAGCAACAAAGAATTCAGATTACATCGGCTATTACGTAGCCGAGCGGGTAATGTTTATGAATACCTGGATTCGCCATAGTACTCAATATCCTCGCTACCAATTGCGTCTTTTCCGTCACGGTAAAGTATGGTTTACAGATTATGGTCATACCGAGAGAGAAGTTTGTGAAGGAAATACCAGTTTTTTAAAAGAAACTTATCCTCATTACACTTCCGGTAAAGGCTTGAGTCGATGGATTGATAAACACAACCGTTATTCCACTGACGAAGCTAAAGAAACTTTGTATCAATTACAAAAAGGTAACGTTAATTGGCGGAACTTATTATTCGGTAAAACAGAAGTAGAACGTCGCCGCGCTTTGAAAAACTTATCATTACGGATGCCAGGAAGACCATTGCTGCGCTTTTTTTATATGTACTTCCTGCTTGGAGGCTGTTTAGACGGACGAGCCGGATTTGCTTGGTGTACCCTGCAAGCCTTTTATGAATACTTAATCGTACTTAAAGCCTGGGAAATGAAGCACATCCCTACACCAAGCTTGCAAGGCGAAAAAGAGTTAGGAGTTGTAGAGACGTAGCAATGCTACGTCTGTACCGGAGTTAGGAGTTAGGAGACAATCACCAGAAGTCGGGTTTTTTAGAGAAATATCCATAACACAACCGAATCATCATAAAAACCCGACTTCTCACCCAGAAGTCGGGTTTTTGCAGAAATATCCATAACACAACACAATCATTACAAAAACCCGACTTCTTACCCAACCCAAAATCCCTCATGCACCAAATTAATTAAAATGTTACATTTAATATAAATTAATATATTCAACTCATTTTTTTCTAATACTCTCAGCCTTCAGGGAGGGGAGTTGTTAGAGGAATATAATTACTATCAAAGAGGTTTAGGGCTTTTGCTGAGGTTATAAACAGGATGATGTGTGACATTGTAATGGTTGTATCACTTATTCATAATTTGCAATAATTCTTTATAGACATAAAAAAAGTAAAGCTATAAGACAATTTACCCGCTGACTCGAAAAGCAAAATAGCTGATGTACGCTTACAAGGAAACATTGGTCTAGCTGGGGTGATTTTTCGTAACAGTTCCAAAGTTTGTGTTTTGGTAGTGTGTTGCAGAAAATTTCTAGATAAATAAAAAAGGTTTTGATTCGCCAGTTTTTGCTTTGATTTTATATTCTCTAATTAAAACTAATTAAAGACAAGTCGCAATATAATTATCGGGTCTAGGATCAAATGTCAAACTGATTTTTCATAGTATTTTTGTATTAATAATGTAGACAAAATCAAGCAAATATAGTAATAAGACGAATTTGCTGGTATGAATAACAACAATAGAAATTCCACTAGCCGTATTAAGGAGAATAAAGGCTTGGGTTACGAACGCTGGAAGCAAGACCTAAAGAATGACCTGATTGCTGGTTTGCTAGTAATAATTCCTTTAGCAACCACTATTTGGTTAACAGTTACTATTGCTACTTGGGTAATAAATTTTCTTACCCAGATACCCAAGCAGCTAAATCCTTTTGAAGGGTTACATCCTTTATTGATTAATTTCTTGAACTTCGTGGTGGGATTTACAGTACCACTACTGAGTATTTTTTTGATTGGATTAATGGCTCGCAATATTGCGGGAAGATGGTTACTTGATTTTGGAGAGCGCTTATTACAAGCAATTCCCTTAGCCGGACAGATTTATAAAACACTTAAACAGCTTTTAGAAACATTATTAAAAGATACCAACAGTAAATTTCGCCGTGTAATTTTGGTAGAATATCCCCGACCGGGAATATGGGCGATTGGCTTTGTTACGGGTGCTGTAAGCAGCGATATTCAAGCCAAAATGCCGGAAGCCATGTTGAGCGTTTTTATTCCCACCACTCCTAACCCGACAACGGGATGGTATGCTGTGGTTCCGGAAAACGATGTCGTGAACTTATCAATGTCCATAGAAGAAGCGTTCAAAATATTAATATCTGGTGGTATTGTTTCTCAAGCAGCACCTCTACCTTCTTTAGAAATTCCCAAAGAACGCCAACTAGAATCACGAGAGAAAAAGCGAGAAGTAATACCTGTTGAGGAAGGATAATATTTACGCAAGTTTATGCAAGTTAAATTTCTTTAAACTGAATTACGATATGCCGTCTTGCGGCGGCACCCAGTTGCAATTACGAATTATATTAAGAATGATATGCAAGACCGTCGTCCACCCCGTCAAATTGCCCGCGAACTGGCACTATTAAGCCTTTCTCAAATACCTGTAAATCCCAAAAAATTAACAGAAGATCAACTACCGAAATTAGTACTTGGAGCAGTACGTACCTTAAGAGCCGAAGTACAAGATAGTTTAGAAAATGCTTCTGCTGAACTACAGCGTAGTAACGACCGTATTTTAACCAGTCAAACTCGCGCTGCGGACTTAAATACTGCTAGAACAATGCTCCAAGAGGCAATTGGGTATACTCAGACAGCAATAAATCAGTTGGCTGCTACCCTCGATTTTCCAGAATTGATTCAGCTAGCCAATCAAGATAAAGACGTGCGACAATATGCCATTCAACTTGTTCAAACAATCGCGGCAGAACGTAAAGTTATAGATGATAAAATATCTGCTGCTTTAGTAGATTGGCAAGTAATGCGTCTTGCTCAAATTGACCGAGACATTCTTCGCATCGCTGTAGGAGAAATGGAATTTTTTGATGTTCCTGCTAAAGTAGCAATCAACGAAGCGGTAGAACTAGCAAAACGCTACAGTGGAGAAGATGGACATCGATTTATCAATGGTGTTTTACGCAAAGTCACTGAACAACAAAAGGAGTTAGGAGTTGGTGGTTAGTGGTTAGTGGTTATTATACCTTTGACTTTTGACCTTTAACCTTTGACCTTTAACCTTTAACCTTTAACCTTCAACCTTCGTTATCAGATGCAATGGTTTTTAATTGGTTCCGCCGTCAAAATAACAAATCTTCTGATACTTCTTCCGAACAGAAGCAAGAGCAAACTGCTGTTGAAAAAGAAGTAAGTACAGAATCAACCGAAACGCAAACTCCAGAATCTCCTCCAGCAGAAGCGACTGATTTGTTAGCGTTTGCGAAAGCTGCTTATAAAAATATTCAGGAAAAGCAGCAAACAACTGCTTCAATTGAGCAATCTACATCTGAAATAACTATTGAAGATGAAGAGGTTTCTGAATCTCCCCAAGAAGTAACTGAAATAGTTACCCAATCTCAAGAAGTAACTGAATCTCCCCAAGAAGTAACTGAAACTGTTATAAAATCTGAGGAAGTCACAGAATCTCCCCAAGAACTAACTCAAACTGTTACCGAATCTGAAGAAGTTGTAGAAGAAACTATTGCAACTAATAGTTCAGCGGTAGAAACATCAGATGCAGATGCTACAGGGCAAGATATAGTATCTGAAGTAGAAACAGAAGATGTATCCAAACCAACAGCACCTGCTAATTTATCTTTCTTGGAAAGAGCGGCTTTAGAACGAGAAGCTAAGCAGGAAAGACTTATTGCTAGTGCCATCGATATAGAAAATTCACGGATAGAATCAACCGGAACAGTAGCTGATAATACTAATCAAGACCTTGAGCAAATACCGGAACTGGCATTTGATGAAGGATTTTTATGGTCAACAGAAGTTCTTGCAGCGCAAGGTAGACGTGCGGAAGATGTTTCGATTGAAGAAATTACTTGGCTACAAAAATTACGACAAGGTTTAGATAAAACTCGTCGTAGTTTAATTAACCAGCTTAAAGCAATTGTCGGTAAAGGACCACTGAATGCCAGTGCAGTAGAAGAAATTGAAGCTTTATTGCTGCAAGCCGATGTCGGTGTGGAAGCTACAGATTTCATTATTAATTCTTTGCAGGAAAAATTGCGCCAAGAAGCTTTACCACCAGAAGAAGGTATTGCATATCTTAAAAAAATTCTGCGGGATATTTTGGATAAACCGCTGCAAGAATCCTCAAAATTTGCTTCCTTTACTCCGGAAAAAGAAACTTTTAATATTTGGTTGATGACTGGGGTGAATGGTGCTGGTAAAACTACTACTATCGGTAAAATTGCTCATTTAGCAAATAAATCTGGTTACAAATGCTTGATTGGTGCAGCAGATACCTTCCGCGCAGCCGCAGTACAGCAGGTTAAGGTTTGGGGAGAAAGAAGCGGAGTTGAAGTGATTGCGAATCCAGGGAAAAATACAGATCCAGCCGCAGTTGTCTTTGACGCTATCGCTGCAGCTCAGTCGCGAGAAACCGAGTTATTACTAGTAGATACCGCAGGTAGATTACAGAACAAGAAAAATTTAATGGAGGAATTAAGTAAAATCCGGCGAATTATCAATAAAAAAGCTCCTGATGCCAAAGTAGAATCACTGTTGGTTCTAGACGCTACATTAGGTCAAAATGGATTGCGACAAGCGGAGGTTTTTTCGCAAGCTGCTGAACTTAGCGGTGTAGTTTTAACCAAGCTAGATGGAACTGCTAAAGGAGGGGTTGCTCTAGCGGTAGTACAACAGTTAGGTTTACCCATTCGCTTTATCGGTGCTGGTGAAGGTATTGAAGATTTACGTCCTTTTTCTAGCTACGAGTTTGTAGAAGCGTTGCTTAGTGGTTGAGCAAAGGGAAATTATTTACTGTTAATCGGCTACATGGGGCAATAATCCAAAAAGAGACTTACACTAGATGCGAAAATTCGCTCTAGTAAATTCCCTTAAGAACACCATATTTATTTATATGTCCTAGTATTTTCACTTGTTCATGCAAGCCGATAATTGCAAATTATCTTGGGAATATGTTATCTTCCCCACTAACTGGTGAGCATTATATAGCAAATTTCAGTTGAGTCCAATACACTAAAACCTCACCGCCTTCCCCTCTCCTAATATACGGAGAGGGGTGCCCGGAGGGCGGGGTGAGGTAAAATTTGTATCGCACCCAAGTGAAAACCGCTATATTTTTACACAGCATATATAAATAAATATAAATAAATATATATATAAACATATATATAAATATAGCTGGATTATAGTCATGTCTGTTAACTCTACCTAGGAACATATACCCATAAAAAATAAGAGGAAAAAAATGATGCTTCAAAAAATATCTTGAATAAGTTTTAAATTAAAGGTCTTAGAGGATGTTTGAAAAGTCTAAATTATTACTAGTCTTCGGCGAATGGAATATCTCCTTCGGAGACGCTTCGCGAACGCGGCTACATAGACAAAACCCACCTGAGCCGCAGCTTCGCTGAACGTGGGTTCAAAACCCTGATTTTTTTTAAGTCCGCGCAGGCGGATTTCGCTTGTGTAGTAGCGTTAGCGAAGCGTGTCCGCAGGACATATTATATTCGCCCAATACTTGGAAAACATCCTCTTAGGGTATGCTTTCCTTAGATTTAATACGTAAATTTGTATTTTTTTGTAATACTGTTATTAACATCTTAATTGATTGATTTTCAATCACGAAAATTAAGATAAAAGCTCTCACCCCTAAAGGCTCTCACCCTCCAATGGTCATAGCCAAAACTAGCTAGAAAAAAACTCCAATTGCTGCTCTTAGTTAGCAAGTATATTTTTTACGTCTGAAGGTATATGATTTGATCATAAATTTATGAAAAGATTAACGACTTGTGATGAGATAAAAATATTTCCGGCGGGAGACAAATTGATATTTGGCTCCAATTTCTTGGGAACAAGAAATATATACAAATCAAAAAAACAAATCACACAAAAAAATAGTTATAAAATTTACTCTAATTGTCTTTCTACTCTTGCTAAACTGATAAACCTTATATAAATATGGTTTATTCTTTCCGTCCGTCTTGTTTGGTGTATCAATCATCTAAAGTTTAGTCAATTAAAAAAGAGCAATATAATACAATAGCCTGTGTCTCACCTGCCTTCCCAACCAGCTAATAGTAATAGCAGTGTCCCAACAGATGTCACTCCAGTCGTGGCACTCAAAGAGCTTGTGGCACGGCTACATCGGGAGCAGAACAAAATCCAAGATTTACTTTCATCCTTGGGATTTGCTCTGAGAAGTTTCAATAACTTAAATCAGTTTTTAGAACTAATACCGCTGATGGCAACTAGAGTAACGGATGCCGACGGTAGCGCTTTGTTTCTTTACAAACCAAACGGTCAAGTTCGATTAGAACAGCTACATTGGCAAGATAGCCGCCAACGCAAAAATATACGCAAGGCATTAGAAGCCGCTAGCAGTCAAATTTCGCTACCAATATCTGCACCTCTGGCAACCACTACTGGTATGTTAGATGCTCAGATGCATCGTTGTTTGGGACCAGATATGCAGGCTTTTGGTACTGCAATTCTGGTTAAACATAAGGAACGTGGATGGTTATACGTTTTAAGTAGAGATCCCGAATATACTTGGACTGAAACCAGACAAAAGTTAGTACGTTTGGTAGCCGATCAAACCGCAGTCGCAATTGAAAACGACCAGCTTGGTGTAGAATTACGTAAAAAAGAACGTCTCGATCAAGAATTAGAAATTGGCGCGGAAATTCAACGCCGACTTTTACCCCGTCAATGCCCAAATATTCCTGGTGTAGCTTTAGCTGCTCGCTGTAAACCAGCAAATCAAGTGGGAGGAGACTATTATGATTTTATCCCTACCAACCATAACTTGATCGCCGAAGCAAAAGACGGCGATAATATCGAAACCAATCGCTGGGCTATGGTGATTGGTGATGTAATGGGTAAAGGTGTACCCGCCGGTTTAATCATGACAATGATGCGAGGAATGTTACGAGGTGAAGTGTTACACCTGAATTCCCCAGCCCGAATTCTGCAAAACTTGAATCGAGTTATGTATGCAGATTTGGACAATTCCAGCCGTTTTATTACGTTATTTTATTCGGAATACGACCCGCAAAAGCGGCTTTTATCCTATAGTAATGCGGCACACAATCCTCCTTTGTGGTGGCACGCTGCGACAAAAACTGTCAGTCGATTGGATACAAATGGAATGCTTATCGGTTTAGAAGCTCACAGTCAATACGAAAACAATCAAGCATACCTAGAGCCAGGGGATACAATTATTTATTACACCGACGGATTAACTGATGCAGCTTCTCCTTCCGGTGAACGTTTTGATGAAGAAAATCTAATTATTGCTTTTAGTAACGCTTGTAAGTATTACAACGAACCACAAGAAATTCTTGACTGTTTATTTAATAAAATTCAGCAATTCATTGGTGCAGATAGACAAAACAGCGATGATATGACCTTAGTTGTTTTGCAAGCGCGATGAATTGCTAAATTTCACGATTTTGCGATCGCGTTACATATATAGCGGTTTTCACTTGGGTGCAATACAAATTTTACCTCACCCCGCCCTCTTAACCCCTCTCCTTAGTAAGGAGAGCGCTGATCATTCAGGTATGACACCCATTATGGAACGATTTTTCGTTATTCCGGGAGATCTAGAGACGCGAAGCGCGTGTCCGTTAGCAAAGCGTGACGCGATAGCGTAATAGGGCATTATATCGCGTCTCTACAAGCCAATTTGTGGGTAAACGAGGGGTCTGATCTACCATTCGCCAGCGGCGTTCTGACAGGAGAGGGGAAGGGGGTGAGGTTTTAGTGTATTGGACTCAACCGAAATTTGCTATATTAATGGACGTATTGGTTCTAATGTACTACGAAATAAAAGCGAATTAGTAATTAAGTATATTTGATAATTGATTGAATTTAATTGACTACTGAAGTAAGAAGTTGAGAAATACTTTTAATTGCTTTAACTATTTTAAATCATTACTTGAAATAATTAAATCAAAAAGACTAAATTAGTATAAATATAAAATATCATGAGAATAATTCTCAAACTTAATATTTAGTATAGACTTGAGTCAAAGTATCATAAATTAACTGAATAGATAATTAAAAATGACAGAGGAATTGGGATGTATCCTCTGCCATCAATTAAAAAGTTGAATTACATGGAAAATTTTCTTCAGTAAAATCCGAAAAAGCCTGTATTAATTGAGCATAAGAAGCTTAATTACTAGCAGATTGAACAAATCCTAAAGTTAAGCTATCTTTGGCTAGAAAATGAGATAAATGATAGGCACGTTCTTCAGTTTTCAGAAGAATTTGCTCGTATAAATGCCGTGTAGCTCTATCACCTAAACTCTCAGCCTGAGAAGCTTGACGACGAATTACACCAATCAGAGCTTGCTCTGCACTCAAGTCGTTTTCAATCATTTGACGGCAAGAATAGATACCATCGGATTCAGGTTCAAAGCAGCATAATTCTGCTAATTTGGTGAAAGAAGCAGCAGGTACACCACCAAGTCCATTCAAACGCTCTCCAATTTCATGGACATGATCTTGTACTTCTTCATAGCAATCGCTGAAAAACTCGTGTAATGAATAGAATTCCGAACCTTCTACAACGAAATGATGCTTTTGGTACTGTATGTATAGTGCTTGAAAACTTGCTAAAACAACGTTAAAACCTTCACAAACTGGTTCTGTAACGCTCTTGTCAAGTAAGACTGGATTATCATAAACCTGACCAAAATTTTGTAATAAAGTTTGTGTGTTAGCCATTGTTCTCCTCGCTTATTATCGCTGATTTGCTAATTACTTCGTTTTTACATTTTAACACCATAAAAATCAAATGATGTCTGTAAAATATTATATTTTTTTGAGATTTCAACTCAATTTTTATTAGTTATAAACATATTTTTCTCACCTTATTGACATCTTTTTTTGCTTAATTGAGTGAATTGAGTTAATTGAGTTTGCCATGTTATTCAAAGCCTGCACTGGAAACCTTGGGAGTGCAAAATCACCTAGGATTTAGGCGAGCAATGCAAGCACATTCAAATCAACGAATCTGATAAGTACATTTAAATAAAAATACTTACAGATAAGATTTGCGAAAACTTACTTAAAAATAGCGAATATTTTTGTTTGATCAAGCCAAATTGGCAGATTTTTCAACCAAGAGGAGTAGGTAATGAGCAATTAAATCCGTGAAATCAGTGCAATCCCTTTTAATCCGTGGTCAGTAATTGTCAACTGATAAACAGTTTTTATTTTTTTTCAAAAGTTACTGAGAAATCTTTGCATTTAATTTATAATGATTGAGAGAAACTGAGTTGCAAAGTTGAATGCGCTTTTGTAAACAACTACTGCGAGTTTATTGCACTTTGAGGGTACCTATCTTGAAATCGTTTGATTTACAGTCACAGACAAAACACGTTATTGAGGTGAATTGGGCAGACCGTTGGCAAGTCTACAAAAGGTTGGAAGAATTACACATTCCTTGTTCGTGTAGTCCGAATCAACCTTTAACAGTTGAAATTGCCAATACCGCTGCTGCAATCCAACTTTGGAGTGTGATGCGTCAATTAAATGCCTCCCGTCAAGAGTTAATCATTACTCTTAAGGAATGTTTAAATTATCGTCCGAGACATCTGTAATTAGACAATTAGAGGGTCATCTGGGTGTAAATCCTTCTTTGCATTAGTTGTTAATTGTTATACAAAATTGGTTAAGTAATCATGGGAAAATCTCAGCGTAATGAAGTGTCAGAATTTTGTCTTGAAGGGCGATTTATAGATTTTGTAATCAAAGATGGTTACAAGCTCAAAGGTTTACTTTTAGGGACTTCCGAAGGTGAACGCTACATTAAATTAGCCAAGCATTTAAGAGTTGCTTTCGATTTACGTTTACCTCCTGGTACTTGGTTACAGGTTGTAGGTGAAAGAAAATATGACACCAAAACGGGTGAAGTCAAATTAAAAGCCGAACGAGTTATGGCTGCTCGTAGATCAGTGGAAATCCCAGAAGAAGTACAGACTATCCCCACAGAGAAGCCACAAGAGAAATCAGTTAAAAAAAATATATTAGTGTGCCAAAAATCTAGCTGTATGAAGCGTGGTGGTCAAAAACTGTGTCAAGCATTAGCAGCTTCGATCAGCGAACGTGGTTTAGAAGACCAAGTTGCGATTAAAGGTACGGGCTGTATGAAAAATTGTAAAGCAGGACCTAACTTGATCATGCCAGACAAAACTCGCTACAGCAAAATTCAGGCAGAACAAGTATCTACTTTGATGGACAAACATTTCGGTCTTAAAGAGCAAGTAGAAATACCTGTATCAGAAGTTGTTAATGTTAATAGAATGTAAATTGGACAACTTTTAATGCAAGAATTTACTAAAAGGATTGCACTGAAAGGTTTTAATATACCTGTTTTTTTTGATAAGTATTTTCAACTACGGGATTTGTAAAGAATCGGGTTTCTTTGAATATCTGTATTACCACACAAGTATCATAGAAATCCGACTTCTAGTTGAATAATGTGTATTTAGCTAGGAACAAACATCGCGATCGCAAAAAAACAATTTAGCAAAATATTCACGGATGGCAGACCAATATGATGCTATAAACGAATATATTCAAGTTATTCGGGAAAATTAAAACTACCAAATCTTAATCAAATTCAACTCAAACCCCGGTAAAACATCTTCACCAGAGACAGTTTGGGGTGAATTCAATATTTCTACTTCTTGCGAATGTCGATAAATTTCTATTATCTTATTTTTCGGGTCAATTAACCAACCCAAGCGAACTCCATTATCAATATATTCTGCCATTTTATTTTGCAGCTTTTTGAGCGAGTCACTACTCGAACGTAACTCTACAACAAAATCCGGTGCAAGTGGTGAAAACTCTTCTTCTCGTTGTTTTTGGGTTAATTCATCCCATTTTTGATTACTTACCCAAGAAGCATCGGGAGAATACACAGCACCATTAGGTAAGGTAAAACCAGTAGAAGAATCAAAACTAATTCCTAAGTTAGTAGTATCATTCCATAACCAAAGTAAAGCGGTGATACTAGAATTTTTCTTTCCTGTCCAAGGATAAGTCGGTGACATTATAATAACTTCTCCAGTAGATGCACGTTCAAATTGCAAATCTTCATTTGCTGAACATAGTTCTTTAAACCCTTCAGCATCCAGTTTAGGAATATTTAACGTGATTAAATTCATAATTAACTCCTAGCTTGAAAATAGGGAATTGGGAATTGGGAATAGGGAATAGGGAATTGGTAAGAGGTATTTTCAATATTGGCTATTTTCATAACTCCTCACTCCTAACTCATAACTCCTAACTCATAACTCCTAACTCCTAACTCCTAACTCCTAACTCCTAACTCCTAACTCCTAACTCCTAA
>JAAUSO010000256.1 GCA_012033205.1 Richelia sp. SL_2_1
TTTAACCTTTAACCTTTAACCTTTAACCTTTAACCTTTAACCTTTAACCTTTAACCTTTAACCTTTAACCTTTAACCTTTAACCTTTAACCTTTAACCTTTAACCTTTAACAATTTGTTGATATGCTTGTTGACATTGTTCGTAATTATCTGAAACGATTTCCTTCTCATCAAAACATAATTGTTCGTGAGTAGTGATGAGAGTGTAGTAAGGTTGGATGGAAGTTGCAGATAATTCTAGTAATTGTAAATATTCACCATCAGTGCGGCTGCGTTTGTGGGGAAGAATTGCTTTTTCATGTAAATACTGTAATGCTGCTAGGTAAATCAAACGACAAGCGTCACGGTAATTTCCCTGAAGATATAACTGTTGCGATCGCGATAGCCAGGTAGTACTTGATAACTGGGTTTCTGAAGGTTTCCCGTTTCCTATACTAAACCGATTAAACTTCCCCCACCAAGTATAAAAATAAGGTCGAAATTCTCGCCACAATTGTGATGCTATCCAAGTTAAAAATAAACCCAGAGCTATCCAAAACAGTATTTTTAAAACATTTAATAACCGTTCGTCAATATTCCATTGGGGAGATATATCCGGCAAAATTCGATTAAAAGGAGAGAATACAGATTCTAACCAATTAAGCAGGCGTTTTTGCTGATATTCTAAAGTTTCTGCAATTTTTTGTTGAAATAGAGAAACCTGCCAATCCCAACTCGTTTTTTGAAACTCACCTTGAGCCATAAATAGGGTAAAGGGAAGGATGAAGGATAAATTATAGACAATAAATTATAAACATTTATACTCCATCTATTATCCTTAATACTCAATTCTTCATAGTTGATTTGCCTGTTTGTTGTAACATTAACCAGCCAATTACTGCAATCAAGGCACCAAGAGCTAAAAATCCCATATCCCAAGCAAACTCATTTGTCCCGGGTTTAACATGATGAAGCCTGAGAATTTGATGGTCGATTATTCCTTCAATTAAATCAAATAAACCAACACCGATCGCAATTGAGCCAAAAAAAGTTGTCGATGACCAAGCAATATCATTACGCTTTCCTGCTTGCCATAATAATACTATTCCGATAACGGTCATCAAGAAATCAAAGACGTGAAATATCCCATCTCCAAGTACATAATCTATATTGGGACGATTGGTCAGCGGCTTGACATTACTTAACATATGATGCCATTGCAGGATTTGATGTAACACAATACCATCAAAAAATCCTCCTAATCCTATACCCAGACAAATTCCGGCTAAAATCAGCGGTTTACGTTGACTACTAGCCAATTGTGACTCCATGTTCTTACCTTTTACCTTATAGACGTTTAGTCTCCACGGTAAAGCTTTACTCAAGGAAAAAACTTCTGTCTAGAGGTTGTAGAAAAAGAATAAATTTCAATTCAACAAGCAAGCTGCTAACATCTACAGGCATCATAGAAGTTGGTGTATAAACTGCTCTTTCATATGACTATTTATTTTTACAAAGTTTCGCAACCTTATGGTTGTTTTTCTAACTTTTCTCTCCACCCAATTGAAATGTACAATACTTATTGGTCTACGGTGGAGCATTATTACCAAGCACAAAAATTCGTCGGAAGTCCGGATGAGGAAATTATACCTTTAATTCATGGGGCTTCCACTCCAGAAGAAGCTGCTGCTTTAGGAAGATGTTCTACTCGTCAAATTCGTGCTGATTGGGAAGTTGTCAAAACTCAAGTGATGCGAAAAGCCGTACTCAAAAAATTTCTTACTCACACTGACATTAGAGAGATTCTGCTTTCTACTAACGATAAGTTGTTGGTAGAAGACTCACCTAAAGATTATTTTTGGGGTTGCGGTGCAAATAAAACCGGACAAAACCATCTGGGACGTATTTTAATGAGTGTACGGGAAGAACTTCGTATACTATTTATTAAAGCGATCGCCAAGTAATTATTTTGCAATAAAATATTTTCTTGACTGTATTTAAACCTCTTCTAATATTTAAGAAGGGGTTTAAAAATGTGCTTTGAATCACTTATTACCGAGATAATTTATTTTAGCTGACGCATATTATTTATACTTTGTAAATTCATTTAAATCACAAAAATTATGCAATACAGTTTACATTCAATTGACATTAAAACTTTGTATAATTAGGAAGTTTTTTATATTTAGAGCGGTAATTTTGATTCCGCTTGTATCTGTATTTATTTCATATTAATGTATCCCCAACATTTTTGGTTATAAGTAATATCCGGATTGAGTAAATTGTTTGATGAATAAAATTGAGTAGATTAAAAAAATAATCTAAAAAATACTTTTCTATAAAAGTGTCATGAATCAAATCTGAGTAAGTAATTATCCAAATAGTTTTGTTGATTAAATCTATTCACCCTCACAAATTACCAATAAAACTCGGTGAAGTTTATGGGATTATTATCAAGCAAAAACATGAATAAGTAGATTAGTTTATCTTGATAATGTTGCTTATTTTACTTTTGTTTCTCAACTTTTTGATAATTTGTTAAGACTTTACTTTTCAAATAATGTCAAAATAATTTACGTTATGTAGAACTAAATAAAAGTTTCGTTACAATAAATTTATCTGCTTTATTGTGATTCAACTAACCGATTAACAATTATTGACTTTCAATATGACTTCACTTTTTTTATGGAGTTGAAAAATTTAATATATATGTAACTTATCCTGTTTAATTTCTAGAATAAATACCGATTGAATTTGATAAGTTTTATTATCTTGACAACCTTAAAATTTATGGATATCACAAATTTTACTGCTGAAATGCAACCTAACAAGCAACAACAAAGAATGAAAATTATTCTTGCAGATGAAGAAACGCGGATGCCGAAAAAACAGGCTTCTCGATTAAAAATTACTTCCAATCGTGGTAGAGTTGCGATATTTATTGATGGTTCCAATCTATTTCATACAGCTTTACAACTGGGTATTGAAATTGACTATACCAAATTACTTTGCTATTTAACTAAAGAAGCAAGATTATTAAGAGCTTTCTTTTATACTGGAGTTGATCGTCATAACGAAAAGCAACAAGGTTTTCTGCTCTGGATGCGTAGAAACGGTTATCGTGTGGTGACAAAAGAAATAATTCAACTTCCAGATGGTTCGAGAAAATCAAATCAGCACGTGGAAATTGCTGTAGATATGATGAATTTATCTCCCTATTATGATACAGCGGTTTTAGTAAGTGGAGATGGAGAGTTAACTTATGCTGTAAATGCTGTAGCTTATCAAGGTGCTAGAGTTGAACTTGTTAGTCTGCGAGCAATGACTAATGAATCTTTGATTGATGTTGCTGATTATTTTATTGACCTCGATACTATTAAACATTACATTAAAAAAAATAGTGAATCATGTTGTGAAGAAATATAATTAAGTTACCTTCATCACGGAATGCTACATACCAATTTACAGAGAATCGGGGTGTTCGCTGCAAAATATTTCTTTAGTATTTAATGCTGTAAGTTTAATGCATTGAAGTTTAAATTAAAATATCATATTAATTTGCATTGACTTATACAAAATTAATCGGAACTTAAGTCGATAAATTCAGCTTATATAGTCAAAAGCTAGACTTTTATTTATTGAAGTAAGAAATGTCTATTAATTATTGCGTAAGTAAATATACTTTATACTCAAGATACATTTATATTTTTTTATGAAGATAAAACTTTTGTTTAATATTTACGTCGAAACTACTAAGTTATGATTGCTACAATTAATCTGAAAATTAAATTGACAAATTGTAGTTATAGTTAAGATGAATAGTAAATAATAATTAACTTTAAATATGCTATACACAATGATATAAAAGGATTTCAGTGATATTGCTCCAGATAAAATTTATTTGATTAATAATTTTATAATTTAATTTTTTATCAACAAATAACTAGCTAAAATCAGATTTTGCAATTGTCAATTTATAGTTGTATAAAAAATAAGTGTTAACACGGATTTATCGGTTTTCAGAATTCTACTAATATAGACATAGATAGAGGTATAAACCCTTGAAAAAACTCAAAAATACTTAGCAGTCATGAATACTTTTAGCTGGTATTTTCCCTTGAATCCCCTTCATTTTGGATAACTCAGGAGTATGGTTGATGAACAAAATTGAATTTGCTATTATCCTCAGCTACTTGTTAATGAGTTGCTATTTTTTCATTAACTGGTTGAGATTTACTCTACGTCATCCAAGTTCCTCTCCAGAGGACAAATTTTTATCTTTTGTAATGTTTATTATCTCAACTATTTTTTGGCCGATAATAATTCCGATGTCTTTTATTGACATATTGAAAACCGACAAATTGGAATTTAGTGTTGTAGTTCCAATCCTAGTTTTGGTTTTTGCATTTAGTCTTGTGTTTTACATTGGATAAATTATTTCTGCTTAGCTTCTAAAATCCTCTTTGCTCCTTGCACCTACCTCAAATTATGGTTAAATTTTACGCGATTCTACTTGAGTAGAATATGCAATATTTTACTCCTACTTATAATTACATATCTATGTATAAATTCAAGTAGTCTCAACTACTTCAAATGAATGAGTTGATTAAGTTGCTTGGTTATCAGGCTGTATCATTTTTTTGTACTGACTTCGTTTTTACCCGCCTGGGACTGCAAGTCCCAGTCTGATAGCAGAAGTCCATTAAAATGGACTAAAAACATTACAGCTTTATCTTAGTTATATTTTTATTTATATTTTTGATTATTTGTGCTTGATATAAGTTAACAAAGTGTGTTTGAACGACATGAACTAGTACTCCATGTCATTAGTTATGATGGCTTAATTAATATAAAGTTACTAGTAGTCGGATTTTACCAGAAATCTTGTAGAGACGTTATATATAACGTCTCTACATTACGTCGGGAGACAAACAAAACCAATCAAAACTAATGAAAAGGACTACTAGATATAATAAATTGCTTATTTTTTTACCTACGACAAGCTGTCTTTTGACACGATGCTCAAAATCATCTACGTTTATAACTTTGTAGGTGTAGTTTTTTACTTATTTTTGCTATGAAAGTTAAACACTTTTTTGTCGCTACGGCTACATTTGTTTCCGTAATTGCGATCGCAAAAAGTGCGAATATAACAGTGGCTGATATGGTTGGTGGACATGGTTCACATCATCAAAAAATCGAAGTTCCTCAAGGACAACCGATACCAAGCGTTGATTTAGTGATACATCAAGATGCTAAGAAGGGATGGAATCTACAAGCGAAAGTGACTAATTTTGAATTCGCTCCCGACAAAATTAACGCAGCAGCAGAACCCGGAGAAGGACACGCTCATCTTTTTGTTAATGGTAAAAAAATTACCAGATTGTATAGTTCTTGGTATTACCTCGAAAATCTTCAAGCTGGTGAAAACCGCATTCAGGTAACTTTGAATGCTAACAATCATGCTGATTGGACTAGTAACGGTAAATTAATTGAAGATACAGAAATTGTCAAAGTTTCACAAGCAGTAAATAAACATCAGGGACATAACTAATTTGTAGTAAGGGTAAAACTCCCTTCGATAATAGATTTGAGCAGTGTTATGTTACACCAACTTTCATGGGTGTATATCTAATCCGCCAGGGACTGCAAGTCCCTGGCTAATAGCAAAAGTCCTATGAATAGGACTGAATTAATACTCATCAGATTAATGAAACGCACCACGAGCCTAGGAATTGATTTTAAGGTAGCTATGAGAGCTAATTGAGAATGGTACAAGATGTCAGCGCCCAAAAAATAAATATCTTTTCAATATTTTCAAGAAAAACTCTTTTCTAATCCAAAATCTAAAATCTAAAATCTAAAATCCAAAATGATACTTGACTTTTTCCTGATTGCAGCCTTGGGATTTCTCGGTAGTTTTGGTCATTGTGTAGGAATGTGCGGACCTTTGACTGTTGCATTTTCTTTGTCTTCCCCAAGTGAAAATACTAATTGGTGGCAACAATCCAAGTTTCATGTTTTGCTTAACTTGGGACGGATATTGAGCTACAGCTTGGTTGGTGCTGCAATTGGGGCATTAGGTTCTGTATTACTAGAAGGCGGACAATTAGCGGGTGTTGGTAGCGAATTACGCTCATGGATAGCGATAATTACTGGAACTATGTTGATTTTGTTTGGACTTCGACAAATTAATCCCAATTTTTTACCCAAAATTCCATTTTTGCATCCTTTGTTACAAGGTGGTTTACACAATCGTTTAAGTGCAGCAATGTCCAAACTGTCATTGCAAAACACATGGTACACACCAGCATTTTTAGGGATGACTTGGGGTTTAATGCCTTGTGGTTTTCTTTATGCTGCCCAAATTAAAGCCGCTCAAACAGGAAATATCTGGATGGGTGCAGCCACAATGCTAGCTTTTGGTTTGGGAACTTTGCCGATGATGTTGGGTGTAGGAGTATCTGCATCGTTAATTGGTAAAGATAGGCGATCGCAATTATTTCGTTTGGGTGGTTGGGTAACTCTGACAATCGGCATAATTACCCTACTGCGGACTGGTGACACAATGGTAGACTACACCGGACACGCTGGTTTAATATTGTTGATGTTGGCGTTGCTTGCTCGTCCGATAAGCGGTCTATGGGCGGCACCAATGCGTTATCGTCGGGCTTTGGGGGTAGGTGCTTTTGTCGTTTCTTTAGCCCATACTTTCCACATGATGGAACATTCATTATCGTGGAAACTTAATAGTTTTTTCTTTTTACCCTTAGAATTTCAATTTGGTATGGCTTTTGGTGCAGTAGCGTTAGTTTTGATGATTCCTGCCGCTATAACCAGCTTTGATTCTTTACAAAAATCTTTAGGTAAATATTGGCGACAAATTCATTTATTAAGTATTCCAGCTTTAATATTAAGTGCAATTCATGCCGTAATTATTGGTTCTCACTACCTTGGTTCCTTGCAATTAAATTGGACAAATAAAATAGCAACAGTCGGCTTAGGAATTATTACTCTAGCAGTGTTATTACTTAGAAGCCGTTTTTTTTGGTCAATATTGCGCTTGCAAAAATTTTATGTTCCCTCACGTTGAAGAGAGATGGGGGGACAAGAAGATGGGGACATGGGGAGAAATTTATAACCTTTAACCTTTAACCTTTAACCTTTAACCTTTAACCTTTAACCTTTAACCTTTAACCTTTAACCTTTAACCTTATGAGCCTTTCATCTTTTTTAATTCCTGCTGCTTCTGCTCATAAAATACAAACTGCTGAAGATGTTGGCGCTACTCTACATATCGAACCAAACGATACACCCCGCGCTGGTGATGCTGCACAAACTTGGTTTGCTTTAACTCGTAAGGGTGGTAAAGTTATCCCTCTGACAGAATGTAATTGTGAATTAACTATTTACAGCGAACCCCGCAAAACCGGAGAAACAGCACTGATTCAACCAACTTTAGAACCCGTAACAGCGGAACGCTATCAAGGTATACCGGGAGCAATAATCACATTTCCTAAACCCGGAGCTTATCAATTAGAGCTTACTGGTAAACCGGCAAATGGCGCTAATTTCAAACCGTTTGAATTAAAGTTTGATGTTACCGTAGCTGCTGGAACTACAAAAGCCCCAGCAACTCAACAGGAAACACAAACTGCACAAGAAGTACAAAATGTCAATATAAATCAAACAGAAGAACCATCTTTTCCCTTACCAGTTTGGGCTGTAGGTTTAGGAATTGTGGTAATTATCGGTGGAATTTTTGCCATAGTGCAAAGAGGAGTTAGGAATTAGCAGTTAGGAGTTAGGAGTTAGGAGTTAGGAGTTAGGAGTTAAGAATTATAAATATGAATCACCCCATCACCCCATCCCCCCATCA
>JAAUSO010000257.1 GCA_012033205.1 Richelia sp. SL_2_1
TCTGCGGGAAATGGTCCGATTGATGGTTGTTTCCCTAGAGTGGCATTTACTTTACGATACTTTTTATCCTCCATCTATTTACTCCAAGAAAATCCTTTTCGACTGCCGACTGCCGACTGCCCTCTTACCTCCAGGTGCAGCTCCTCCACCTCCTCCAATAATCAAGTTGGTCAGAATATCGCCTACCGTTACCGCAATCAAAATAATCATTGGTGTCCGCGCTAAATTTTGCCAATCTTCATCATTTCGGGCAGCTTGAATCACCTTTACTAAAGAGATTCCTAAGTAAAGTATGAATAATCCTCGCAGTACGTTAAACGATAAAACAATTGCTTCATCTGCACCCGCAAATTGACCGCTCATCCAGGTTTCTGCGTTTTGAAAAAATTGCGCTTGTGCTGGAGTTGATAGAGCGTCTAACAGCAAGAATGTTCCTGAAACTGTTAGTGCAGACGAAGTTATTTTATATCGCTTAGAAAACTTTGTAATAGCGCTGAATAATGCTTCTAAATGTGTTCGCCAAGCGATTGCGACTACTCCAGATATCAAAATCCCTGTCGTACTAAAACTACTCAAACTCGGATTGATAGTTGAATCCAGAAATGCAACAAATAATCCAGTTCGTATTACCAAAGACGTTCGCTTAGCTTGCCCAGAGGGCATACTAACTTGGTGCGATTCGGAATTTTTAGACGCTTTGGAAAACATAAATTCAGCTTAGTTACAAAGTTTTCTATTTACTTGATAACTCTTACTCAATTGTATTTACATCATCCAATTGTTAGATATTAAACTTGTATTTTTCTTTCATCAAATAATATAATTTTTAGTCTAATTTATCACTGTTGATTTATGTGTAAATCATTAAAAACTGTTTTTTGGGTATATTTTATTTCTTGACTTTGCGTATTTATTTGTAATATTTAGATTATAATTTACAAGCCTATTCCCGTAGTACACATAGAAAATAATTCCAGAGAAATGCATATTCCGCCATCTTGGGTGCTAGGGGAAATAGACTGTAATGAGTTTTCCCCTAGCACCATATCTAGTTGAGCTACACGCTCTAGTTACTTTTGAGTATTCCTGATAATAGAGTAAGCTGTATCCATTAAAAGGACGGCGGTTCCAGTTTCACTATGTCGTGCTTTAGCAACAATTAGTTCTAAAATTCCCTTATCAATTGTTTTGGGGTGATAATATTCATCCCGGTAAAGAAGGATAATATTATCCGCGACCATCTCCAAAATCCCCGACTGGCTAAGGTCACTCATCATCGGTTGTTTATTGTTTCTTCCTTCCACTGCTCTTGAAATCTGCGACAGCGCTAACACCGGAACATTCAAATCACTCGCCATTTTGTATAATCCTCGCGCCACATCACCAAGTTCGTAACTGCGATTTCCTGTAGTATCCGGAGCCATCATTTGCAAATAATCGACTATTACTAATCCCAATCCTCCCTCTAAGGCTTGAATTTGACGGCATTCATTCGTAATTCCTGCAACTGTTATTCCTCTACTATCGTTAATATAAAGTGGGAGTTCACCTGAAATATCAGCTACTTTGTTAATACTTATAAATTCTGTATCAGACAGCGGATTAAACCCAGAACGATGGCGACGAATTCTATCACTTTTGAGTGGTTTAATTAACAGCGATTCGTATTTATTGCTAACGCTAATCGCGCTCCATAACCGATATTCCAACTGCATTTTTGACATTTCTAAGGAGAAAATCACTACCGGCAAATTATGATTATGTATCATCTCTAATGCTAAATTCATTGCAATCATTGACTTTTTCATCGATGGACGACCTGCAATAATAGTCAATGTACCCCTTTCAAATCCAATGATTAATTTATCGAGTTCTTTAAATCCCGTTGGGTAAATCGGTTTGTTTGCCTCTAAATCAGTGTATGCATTATGGGCGATCGCGCTATTATGTTCTGTCGAGGTACGAAATTGCTCGTTGGATACTTGGTATAGCAATTGAGATGAAGCTTCAATAATTGTAGGTAAATCTGTTTGTGTTTGGTAAGCCAATTCATTTATTTGATAGCTTACGCTAATCAACCTGCGTCGGATGTACTTGTGCATCACGAGTTCTGCTAACACATCAATATTTACCGCAGATACCGTGCGTTCGAGCAGCGATACCAATTTATTTCTACCACCAATTCTCATAAGTAAGTCATGGTCATAAAGCCAATCTATGACTGTAAGTAAATCGGTAGGTTTTCCATGATGGTGCAGTCGCAGTAAAGCCTGATAAATTTCATTATGTGAAGAAATATAAAATGCATCGGGTATCAGATATTCACACACCCGACTTATAGCAAAGGGGTCAAGTAGAATTCCTCCGAGTATGGCTTCTTCTGCTTCAATGTTTGTTGGTGGAAGTTTATCCATAATTATCGCTCCTGCAATTCTTACTGTATTTTCTCTTTGGCTCGTAGTTCTTGTTGCCATTCCTCAACAGCCTTGTGGTAATGACTTTTAGTCGGCTTGTCGGCTGCACTTTCTAGAAAATTTTGGTAATAGACTTCCCATCTGTTCCGTCCAGCTTTATTTGTATGTGCCAACCATGCTTCTAAGTCATTTACTTCTTGACTAAGATTTTTTATCTTCTCTTGGCAAAATTCTAAAAAACTCGCTCGCTCTTGATCTGAGAGAGTTTGAATAAAGTTTGAATAAGTCTGAATAGTCTGAAGAGAACCAGAATCTTTACTGGGAGAGGATTCTGGAGGTCGATTTTCTGAGGTTTCAGAATTTTTTCTGGGATTCCAGAATTTCTTCTGAGATTCCAGATTTTTTTTTGAATTCTCAGAATTTTTTCTGGGTTCCCAGGATTTTTCTGGATTCTCAGAATCTTCTTGTTGTTGAGAATCAACCCATTCAATCGTAAACCTTCCT
Organism: Richelia sp. SL_2_1; assembly: GCA_012033205.1. Taxonomy (GTDB): domain Bacteria; phylum Cyanobacteriota; class Cyanobacteriia; order Cyanobacteriales; family Nostocaceae; genus Rivularia. Next base: position 2,919 of record JAAUSO010000257.1, read on the forward strand.
GAATTTATATTGATTATATAATTCGCTTTGAGTTTACCAATCGCTTCATACACACTACTTTCTGGAAGCAACCACCGCTTTGCGAACTGTTTAGGAATAATTGTAATTGTGCGATACCTTCGGTGAGCTTCGCTTAACGCAAAATGGATTCTCATATCTAAGCGCTAAATGAACAAAGGCTGTATTGTTGATTAACTTAGCTTTACGCAGAGCAATCAATTCATTTTTTTGTAAAGGATAAAACTCTCCCATCACTTTACCTTGCTTGTCTCTTATGGGTTTGGGTATCATGATTCTGCTTTCTCCGTCATTTGAACAAGAAAGATGCAATTTATTGATTTGAAATGAAAATTTTGCTAGTTCGGAATACCCAACAATACCGGGTATGGTTTACGTGGGGATACAAAATCGGTACATCAACTAAAAAAATGAATGCTTATTGCCAATTGTAAAGTGCTTATTTTTAAAAATTATAAATGCACTTTATCGGTCAATTGCTTGGGGTTTATAAAGATATGAACCACAATAAAACCAATGATTCTACTATCATTCATGCTTATATACAGATGACTCTAGAAACAAGAGAGAACGCGCAGTTAATCGTCTTCGAGTATCCTAATATTCTCTTAAATTAAACGAAAATTATCTAAAAAACAACATTCTCATTTTTACCCATCCATATTTAGTCGATCAAAATTCAGTATTCTGGTATCAACAATACGTTTACACACTAATTAGATTCTACTTGTATTTCTGTGTACCTTATACTTTAAGAGCTTTTAAGCTATATCGTTGAGATATTGCATACGTATTCAACTGATTTGTAATCACTGTTATTTATACAGCTTGATATTAGCTGTTAATTCTTTCTAGGATAAAAAATTGTCAAAACATCGATAAATGTGTATTAATGATCCAAAGTGCAAGGTTTATCTCCAGGCTTAGCTGTCTTAAGTGCAAAATCCCCAAATATGTTCAAAATCAATTGCGCCAAATATGATTTTGAATTAGCTTGTGAGTGAGAAATATTTTTCGGTTGTAAAAGACTCACTATTTTTCGTCTTTTTAAATCTTTTTTGACTCATACCTTAAGTTTGGTGGCAAGCTTCAGAATGACTGTTAATTCCCTCTCAAAAAGTTTTAGGGAAACTTTTTCTTGACTTAATTTATTGTCAATAAAACTCGGCTCTTTAGGAGATTATCGTCGTGAAAAATAATCCCCAGAAAATCATATTGCAACATTATCAACTAGTTAATAAACAAGTCGCAGCAGAAATGACTGGCTTGTCTCCTGAAACTTTGAAAAAATATAGACTCGAAGGAATACTTGAAAAAGATATCTATTGGGTTGTGATTAATTCAAGAGTGATTCGATATAACATTTCTCTCATACTTGATTGGATGCAAAATAAAGATAGCAATCCTCAAGCACATATAAGAGCAATAGAAAACTATTTATCTTCTCTGCCATCTGCACAAAAGAAGTCACGAACTAATCGCTGCTAAAGATACAGTTCCTTCAGCAAAAACTAAAATATTGATTTATTCACTCAATCAATCAATAATTATATAGGTAGTCCTAAAACTGCCAGTATGTCTCGTCCAGCTTTTTCGATTTTTGCTCAACAGTACCTATCGGTTCTACTCAGTAATTTTGGAACTGTTTATCTCAACGAACCCATTCCCAGAGATGCAAAGCTGAGAATTTTTAAGCATCCATCTCGATTCAACTGGGGAACTAAGTATTTGAAAGAAATTACTCACGGTAACAATCAGATAATGATTAGCCCAGAAGTGATTGGGGAAGCGGAACTGGTAGATATTCTTTTTGAACCCAGCACAGAAAATCGGAAATCTTTGGGGTTATTAGGAGAACTTTTATCAGTTCCGTGTATTATTGAAACTCTACGCTGGGCACCAAATGTATGGGAGCTACAAGACTGTTTACGCCATTGGTTAACTTGGAAAGCAGAAGCCAGTAGCAGCATCATTCCTGTAAATAAAACAACCGTCGGTACTTCGGAACTAGAGAGCGATCGCCCCGAAGATGTTGATAAAACTCTCCTTATCATTGTGCCTTCAATTGCCTCACAACACCTCCAAGGATTTGCGGCTTGTCCCATCCATGAATATTGCAGGTATTTACGAGCTAGCACCAGTTTTCTGTACCACTATAGTTGTTACTAGCGAACTCCCCCAGAATTTTTCAACACTCTGGTTGAGGCTTCTGGGGCGTGGAATTACTCAACGAGCAGCGATTATGGAACTCCTTGCTCTAGATGCCAATCATCCACACTAAGCTTTGGTTCGGCAACAATTACGTCAATGGTATCAACTTTTATTGTCAGGAAAAATGCTCAAGGAATCTAAACGGTTAATGCAAACATTAGCTATGGTTGATTCCTTAGATTAAGTACAAAAGCCCTATTAGTACCGATCGCTATTTTCCACGACGGATATCATAGTCCTAAAATTAATGAAACTTAGCATAAATGAAATCAAATCTATGCTTAAAATTTGTTTAGTATTTTTATTTTTTATCAAAGAAAATTTTTGAGTATGCAATTGGAAGAGATTTTATCAGAATTAGAAAACAATACCGGGAAATTTCCTCATCAAGCTTTAGAAAGAGCTATTGAAGAAAAAGAAGCAATTACTCCTTTTTTACTAACTAGTTTATCGGAATCTAAAGATAATCTGGAGGATTTATTTAATAAGCCTGATTATCTTTTACATCTTTATGCTTTATTTTTACTAGCACAATTTAAGGAAGCATTAGCTTACCCTCTGATCATCGAATTTTTCTCAGTTCCTGGGGATATGTCGTTAAATGTAACAGGAGATGTAGTAACTGAGGATTTAAGTAGAATACTTGCTTCTGTAAGTCATGGAAATATTGACCCCATCAAACAACTGATAGAAAATCAAGAAGTTAATGAATATGTCAAAGGTGCCGCTCTCCGAGCTTTAATTATTTTAGTAGTTCAAGGAATTGTTTCTAGGGAGGAAATCGTTCAATATTTTAAAGAATTTTTTTCACTTCTGTTTGCAAATAAATCCTCTATGAATGCAGCAGAAGAAGAACCAGATTATATTTGGACTGAATTAACGATTAATGGCTCTATCCTTGCTCCTAAAGAACTTCAGGAATACATTGAGCGAACTTTTGATGAAGATTTAATTGAGCCATTCTTTTTTGCACGGGATGATTTCGATGATTATCTTGAAAATGGTTCAGAAGCAAATTTGAATGAACTTCGCGATAATCCGCATTATTCTTTGATTGAAGATGCGATATCTGAAATGAAATATTGGGCTTGTTTTGAGATAAATAAGCCAAGTATTTTCATGGAGCCAGAAGGATTTTCTACCTCATCGAAAAAAGTCAAAAGTAAAGCGAAAAAAAAGAAAAAAATGCAGAAAGAATCTCGTCGAAAAAATAGAACTAAGAAAAAATAATTTATTTATTTATTTAACCAAACCCTTTTGTGCAACGCTACAATTCAAAAGTATTGCGATCAAAAGCTTACAAATATTCAAAGATTTACCATATGTTGCTCCAAGAATAAATGGAATTTCCGGCACTGCTTCCACAAACGCTTAAATAACAACGGTGATACCGATAACAACACTAAAAAAACTGACGCGAGTATAAACGAGGATGCATCGCTTCCTTGTAAAGCAGTTTTTCCAGAAGTACCCAACCAGGTATAAGCAATTGTCCCTGGAATTACTCCAATTAAGGTTGCCAAGGTGTAAATCTTTAGGTCGATTGGGGTTAGTGCCAATAAAAAGTTGATAATATTAAATGGAGCGATCGGGGCAAAGCGTAGAGATAGAACTAAGGAAAAGGGATTGCGATCGAGTGCTTGATGCCATTTTCTCAACAGTTTATGTTGACCAAATTTTGCCATAGCCCAATCTAGAAATAGATACCGAGTCAAACAGAAGGCTCCTACTGCTCCTAATGTTGCGGCTAATGTAGACCAAACAATTCCCCATCCCAAACCAAAAACTACACCTCCAGTTAATGTATGAATTGTTATCGGCAAACCTAAAACAGTAACCAATACATAGGTGAAGATAAATAAGGGAACAGCCCAAATACCTAATCTTTGCAACCATGATGAGAGAATCTCTTGATTGAGTAAATTCCGCAAGGGAGTTGCGAAAAAGAGTAAGATTACACCCAGCAGTAGTAAAATTTGGAAATTTTTGCGGAATTGTTGTTTTAATCTCACGGACTCACGCTCCGTCTTGAGTGGTTGACAAGTGAATCAATGTTTTACGTAACTCTAATGCATGAAAGATACTCAAAATATCACATTGCCAAGTTGGTAATAATAGCGTCATGATAATTTCTTCTAAACTATTAAGCCAACAAAGTATAATCGCCAGCCAAGGGTATTCGCGTAAGCAAAACCAAATAGCCCTATAGTCGCTGCAAGTAGAGCTAATCCCCAGGCTTTAGCGGTGTAGGTATGGAAACTGGGGAATTTGCAGAATTTGATTAAACTTATAGCGAACAATATTAATTGAATCGCGATCGCAGATAGTAAAGGTAATCGAAAATCAATGATTACTTGGGGATACACTAACCAAGCGCTAATTGCTACGCACAAATATAAACAAATATCAGCCCAGCTATCTGCTTGACGAAGTTGGGTAGTACTAACCTTTAAGCGACGGGCAATAATACCATCAAAAATATCTGAAAGTACGGCAATAACATAACCGATGATAAACCAATAACTGGTTTTATGGTCTAAAGCATCGAAAACCAGTAAAGGAGCAATGGTAAAGCGCATTCCTATTAGAAGACTCGGAATATGTGACAGTTTTATCATTTATGTATGGAATTTTACGTATAAATTTCTATTTACTGTTGTAATCTACATAAAA
>JAAUSO010000258.1 GCA_012033205.1 Richelia sp. SL_2_1
GGATGCAACGTGGGGATGATTTTCTCCGAGTAGCTGTTTATATAACTCCAAAGCTTGGATGTAAAGTGGTTCTGCTGCTTCGTACCTTCCCTGGGAGTAGTAAAGTCCAGCTAAATTGTTCAAACTGGTTGCAACAAGGGGTACTCAATCCTTTTTGCTGGGAATTAATTGCTTCTTGATTCAGTCGCTGCTGTTGCAACAATTCCAGCATTTTCCCTAACGTAAAATGGGGAGGTTTTTTCTTGATATACCGTCCCACTAATTCTATCCCTAACGGTAAATATCCTAACCATTTACATAATTCCTCGGCTGTTGCTAATTCCTTATTTACCTTTGTTTCCCCAATAATATTAATTAATAGCTGTAATCCTTCCTTTTGTGACAACACACCGAGGGGAATTCCATCAATATTCGCGTCAATATCACGTAACCTCGTTGTCAGCAAAAACCGGAAGCGATGATTTGAGGGAATTAACTCATCAAACCCTTCTAAATTCGTCACATCATCCAAAACCACCAACACCAAACCTTCCGGTGGTTGCCAATTTTGCCAGCACCAAGCTACTTGTTGAATCAGCGTCAATGCATTTCCCTGAAAATCCTGCTGAGGAACTTCCAAACCCATTTGCAACTGTACAAATTGAATAATTACTGCTGCTAAATTGCGATCTCTGGCATTTAACCAACAAACTCCACCGGGATAATCATTTATATGTTCTCTGGCATATTTTACCGCCAATTCCGTCTTGCCAATCCCACCCATTCCCGATACCGCAGAAATCGCTACGGTGTTATTTTCTTGATGCAATTTTTCGTGAATTAGTTCTAATTCTTCACTGCGTCCAACGAAATGGGAAACACCAGTATAGGGAATATAATTGACTGCTGTTGCGGGTTTTTCTGGTGGGTAGGAATTAAATATATTATCTTTAATTACGTTATTGGCATCTTTAATATTTATCCCTTGCCAGTTTTCGTTAGTCATTTTAAATATATTTATATGATAATTTTCAGACTTACGCACATCGTAATCAATGGTTTGTTTTCCCTGGAAATTTCGGGAGACGTAGCACTGCTACGTCTCTACAAGCTGCCGGAATTTGTGAATAATAAGTTGGAGATAGGTTATGTTTTATTTCCCGAAATTAAAAGTGTTATTACTAACAGTATTATTTCCACCTTTAATGTTTATTCCCTGCCAATTTTCATTTACAATTTTGGGATTTTGTGCTTTTAATTTCTGAGCAAATTGATTAAAAGCCGTTGCTAATTCTGTATTTTGATTAGCTTTAGTTTCTACTTCTTTACCCAATGCTTCCAAGGCTTGTTGTAATTCCGGTTGATTTTTCGCTGTATCTTCCACCATCTCAACTAATGCCGCTTCCCCAATATTTTCTCGTTCTCCCGGAGGTAAGGCTAATTGTTGAGCAGTTTCGGGAGATTTTTCCGTCAGCTGATTAAAAGCCGTATCGTAAGCTTTGCTAATACCCCAGTCAATTAACTTTTCACCGCAAAATAAAAGTAAGGCGATCGCACCTGTTGTTAAAGGTTCCATAAGTGATTTTGAAGCGTAATTTCACTATATGATACATATCCGAGTATCTAAATTCCGTAATTTTTCTGTTTTTATTAAGTATTTTTCCTGATTATTGTGATTTCACTAAATTGTCGGTGTGCATCAAAATATACGAAGACGCTGTAAAACATCCTGTCTCTACATATTCCCGTTGTGTTGTAGGATTAAAAAAATATATAAACCAATATCTTGACCGATTAACCGGAGATTTAAGGTAAATTATATGATGCTGTGGCGATTTGTTGCCCAATTGAGATCAAAGGTGGGAATGCTCCCCTTTGTTTTATTGTTTTTATTAAGTTCCTCGACAGAATTAATTTAATATTTTATTTAGGCAGTAACTCCTAATTGTTCATTGATAATTCGGTTTTCAAGGAAATTTTAGAACGTAAAACAGCGAGCAGTAACCAGTGAGTAGTGAGCAGCGGTTGATAGAGTTTATGGCTAATCACTTAATCGAATTTTCCCACTTGCTAACTGCTCACTGATGACTGTTTAGTTGTGCAAGGAGTAATTAGTTAATTTTTAATTAAGTAAATCTGGATTTTAGATGAGTAATTTAAATCTAAAACCCAGAATCTTAAGTATAAAATCAACAGGTTTACGCCATTTGATTTTCGATTGCCCAACGAGCTAATTCGGTGCGGTTGTGGAGGTTGGTTTTACCCAACATATTGGAGACGTGACTTTCAACAGTTCGCTGAGAAACGTTTAATTCTTCAGCGATTTCTCGGTTAGCCATACCTCTAGCAACAAACTGCACTACTTTTAGTTCAGTTGGGGTTAATTGGACATCAAAAGGTACTTGGATGCGAGAGCCATTTTCGCCTCCCTTGGCTTGATGTTCCTTCCAACGAATCGTTTGTTTGAGTGATGATTCCACTTGGGCTACGAGTTCTTCGGGTTCAAAGGGCTTGACCATATATACATCAGCACCTTTATTCAAACCTTTAACCCTGTCTGCGCTTTGTCCTTTTGCAGAAAGGAAGAGAACAGGTATCCAACTGGTGCGTTCTGTTTGTCGAACTTGCTCTACAAAGGTGTAACCGTCCATTTCCGGCATCATCACGTCGCAAATAATCATGTCTGGAATGTCTAACTCTAATATTTCCAGAGCTTCTCGACCATTTTCAGCCGTGACGACTTCGTATCCCCGGAATTCCAAGTAGTCCTTCACCAGCAAGATGAGGTTGGGGTCATCATCTATGAGCAGTAAGCGTTTGTGATCTTTCATGCTGGGTTCTTTCATAGCAGTGGCACTTGTCGCGCTTCGTTCCATCAAGGTCTTGAATAGTTATCCTAATTGGTGGATGATTGAGATGTTGTCCTTTTTTTCCCACTTACCTTGCCTTTTAATTTGTGAAACTCTCAAAGGAGATTGTCCCCTCCATTGAAATTTCCTCATAAATTCAAAAGCCCAGTAAGGATACGTAGAGCAAAAGTATTTATAATGCGCTATTATATATCGCTTTCAAAGGTGCGGGCTAAAAACTTCCATTAAATAATAATCTTAAAGGACTGCAAGGAGAGTATTGGGCGAACATACCTCTTGCCAAAATAACCCACACCTATTCTAATTTTTTTGCTTTTACGTATCCAAGTGGATGCTTCCTTTGCTCGTAAGATTTGATTTCTTCTGCTAGGAAGTATGGGGTAAGGAACAAATAAGCAAAGTATCTAATAGCAAACAATTTGTCATCTTAGAACAAAGCGTTCGCTTAGAAAGCTTTCAATTACTTGGAGGATAAAGGAGTAGATACCACATTCTATAGCGGGGTAAACTACTATTATTGGTCTATAACAACCGCTCCCGCAAGTAGTTAGTTTTCCTTCTATTGATACGAACGCTAATTATTCCACTTGTACAGAGTCCATTTTGAGCTTAAATAGTCACTTTTTCAAGTATTTCTCAAACTAAAACTAGCTTTTAGAGAGTACAACATTTAGGAATTAAAGTTAAAACTCATATAAATACACGTTGTTGCATTTTTGACAACCCTACAGTTTCGACACAATTATTAAAGGGTTTGTAGGGTCGGAGGTTAGTCATTTTTAGTACTTGAACGCTCAAATCAAACACTGCATCATCGCTCATAAAAACACAAAATTTTACACTTCTACAACAATTTATTGGCTCTACAAATAATCGCAGACCATATCAAACTATTCTTCCTCTGTTCCATAAAACCCGAAAATTGTCATCAAGTTGAGCATTTATACCTAAGTAAACCTACTTTTAATTGAGTTCGGGAACCCGTACTCTACTAAATATTGCCATCATAGGCCTAACTTCGCTAGATTAGCACTCAGGAGTCGAGAGTGCTAATAAAGGTAAATTAAGTTATGGCAGCAGTTTCTTTAAGCGTTTCTACAGTAAAACCTTTAGCGATCGCGTTTTTGTAAAAGTGAGCGCCTCGGAAGAAAAGACCGCTGGTGGTCTATACTTGCCCGATACCGCGAAGGAAAAGCCTCAAGTAGGTGAAGTGGTATCAGTAGGCGACGGTAAGATGAAGGATGATGGTGGTCGTCAGTCGATGGATGTAAAGGTCGGAGATAAAGTTCTTTATTCCAAGTACGCTGGCACCGACATTAAGTTGGGTACCGACGAATATGTGCTGCTTTCTGAGAAGGACATTCTGGCAATTGTTAGCTAGTTGTTAGTGGTTAGTAGTTAGTTGTTAGTTAAACGGCAACTGGCAAGGAAATAAACAACAACATTTTTTAAAGAAAGTCAAGCAAAAGGTACAAAACGTAAAACTATGGCTAAGCGAATTATTTACAACGAAAATGCCCGTCGTGCTTTAGAAAAAGGCATGGACATATTGGCAGAGGCTGTGGGTGTAACCCTCGGTCCCAAAGGTCGTAACGTAGTATTAGAGAAGAAATTTGGCGCACCTCAGATTGTGAATGATGGTGTGACCATTGCTAAAGAAATTGAATTAGAAGACCATGTAGAAAATACTGGCGTAGCTTTGATTCGTCAAGCTGCTTCCAAGACAAACGACGCTGCGGGTGATGGAACTACCACGGCGACGGTTTTGGCACACGCCATGGTTAAAGAGGGTTTACGGAACGTTGCAGCAGGCGCTAATGCGATTTCCTTGAAGCGCGGTATTGACAAAGCATCTGCTTTTTTAGTAGAAAAAATTGCCGAACACGCAAAACCTGTTGAAGATTCCAAAGCCATTGCTCAAGTTGGTGCAATTTCGGCTGGTAACGACGAAGAAGTCGGTCAGATGATTGCTCAAGCTATGGACAAGGTGGGTAAAGAAGGTGTGATTTCCTTGGAAGAAGGGAAGTCGATGTTTACCGAGTTGGAAATTACTGAAGGGATGCGTTTTGATAAGGGCTATATTTCTCCTTATTTTGCTACCGATGCTGAGCGTATGGAAGCAAATCTTGATGAGCCTTTCATTTTGCTTACCGACAAGAAAATTGCTTTGGTACAAGACTTGGTACCCGTTTTAGAACAGGTAGCTCGTAGTGGTAAACCTTTAGTTATTATTGCCGAAGATATTGAGAAAGAAGCTTTGGCTACCTTGGTTGTCAACCGTTTACGCGGAGTACTCAACGTCGCTGCGGTGAAAGCACCTGGATTTGGCGATCGCCGTAAAGCAATGTTGGAAGATATTGCGATTTTAACCGGCGGACAGTTGATTACTGAAGATGCTGGTTTGAAGTTAGAGGCTACCAAGCTAGATATGCTCGGTAAAGCTCGTCGCATCACCATTACCAAAGACAGCACCACCATTGTGGCTGAAGGTAATGAACAAGCGGTTAAATCTCGCTGCGAGCAAATTCGTCGTCAAATGGACGAAACCGAATCTTCTTATGACAAAGAGAAGTTACAGGAGCGTTTGGCGAAGTTATCAGGTGGTGTGGCAGTTGTCAAGGTGGGTGCAGCCACTGAGACTGAAATGAAAGATAAGAAACTGCGTTTAGAAGACGCTATCAACGCCACCAAAGCTGCTGTAGAAGAAGGTATCGTTCCTGGTGGTGGGACAACATTAGCTCACCTTGCTCCTGTATTAGAAGCATGGGCAAGTGCAAACCTCAAAGAAGAAGAATTAATTGGTGCGATGATTGTAGCTCGCGCTTTACCCTCACCTTTGATGCGGATTGCTCAAAATGCTGGACAAAATGGCGCGGTAATTTCTGAACGTGTTAAAGAGAAAGAATTTAACACCGGCTACAACGCAGCAACCAACGAATTCACCGATATGTTCGAGGCTGGAATTGTTGATCCCGCGAAGGTGACACGTTCAGCACTACAAAACGCAGCTTCCATCGCTGGAATGGTGTTAACAACCGAATGTATTGTTGTTGACAAACCAGAGCCTAAAGATGCTGCTGGTGCTGGTGCTGGTATGGGTGGTGGAGACTTCGATTACTAATACCTTAGTTAAATAAAACCCCCTATTTATGAAAACAGCTGTCTCTTAGAGGCGGCTGTTTTTTCAGTTAACAATTATCAATTTTTTTGAAATAGTTTGTTGTTTTGTGAAGATGGGGGTTGAATTGGGTAAGCATATTTTTGAGTGGAATAAACGATGGTTTCTGTTTTTGCAACAATAGAATAAATATGCATTAATTGTGGTGGAAAAACGGTGAAAAACAGAATACTTAATAGTCTTGAAACTAGTAGTTTTCAAATTTTTACAGATTTTCTCTCAATCCAATCAGCTAATTGAACTTCATTTATTTGACTACTAGCAAGATACATCCATGTTTCATACTTTTCCATTTCTGATGCTTGAATATCATAGCCATTCAGTTTGAGAAAAGTCCGCATTACAACATAAGAAGTTCTCTTATTCCCATCCACAAAAGGATGATTTTTAACAATTCCATATCCATAAGCTGCTGCTAAATCAAAGATGTTTGGATTATCATAATTAAATTTATTCTTTGGTCTAAATAACGCTGATTCTAATAAACCTTTATCTCTAATCCCATCAATACCCCCATGTTCAGCTAACTGACGACGGTGAATTGCAATTACTACTGATTCTTCAACCCACACAGGTACAGTCATTCTGCTAATTTCCGCAAAACATTGTGGTCTTCACGCATTACCGATTCAGCTACATCCATTTGAATTGCAAACTCTTGATTATAAGAACTAAGTTCAACTCCCCTTGGTGTTTCGGTGACGTAAAGCGTGTCACCTTTCCCAACGCCTAGTTTTTCCAAAAGTTCTTTGGGTAATATTATCCCTGTTGAATCACCAACCGCAGTCACTTTTATTTTCATCTATCTAACCAATTGTTATTAGGAAATGTATAAGAAAGCTATCAAAGTCAGATTGCTACTTTTTCGATTAAATACCATAGCAATGAGAGCAACACAGGAGAAGCTCATGCTACGAAGTCACTAACGCTTTGCGGAAAATAATCTTGTCATCACCCGCCTTATAAAATTCCCGGATTCTTGCTTCCTCTTCGTATCCCTGTTTGCGATAGAATTCTCGCGTACCTTCAAAGTTTGGTAAACCAGAAGTTTCCACCAGTAACAAACGTTCCCCTTTTGAGAATAAGGTTTGTTCAACCTGTTTGAGCATCGCAGTACCATTACCTTTCCCTTGATGCTTGGGGTGGACTGCAATCAAGTAAAGGTTCCATGTGCCGTAAGCGTATTGTTCCGGTGCAAAATACGCAACTCCAACTACTCCATCATCCTCACAGACAATCCAGGAGTGTCCTTCGCCAAGACTACCATCGAAGTAACCAGCTAACATATTACCGAGTTCTTCAAGTTCTTCCCCTTCAAACAGACCAATTGCATCAGCTAAGTTCATGATGGCATCCGTATCATCGAACTTAGCAGGTCGAATAGTTGCTGTGGTGTCCATAGGTTTTATTCTTGAGTGAATTGGGTTCTTCAGTACATAGTATGCTAGAATTAAAAACTTGAAACTCTTACTGTGATGAACCGAAATTAGCTTTATTAATCGGTTTTAGGAATAAATACTATTTTTTATTCCCTCTTCCCCCCAACCCTCTTCCCTTTTTTTACTATTTTTTTAGCATACTAACTACTGATGAGCCTTATAGCTATTCAAAATCGTGTAGCTAATTTTTCCTTTGCTGATTTTCAAGCTAACGAAACAATCGCAAAAGCTGTTTTTTATAACTTTTTTAATTATTGGTGAAGTCGCAATCAATATTCCTCCTGAAGTTCAATTGCGTTATCCTAAAATTCCTTGGCGTGTTATGGCTGATGAATACT
>JAAUSO010000259.1 GCA_012033205.1 Richelia sp. SL_2_1
AGGAGTTGAGTTAGGAGTTAGGAGTTAGGAGTTAGGAGTTAGGAGTTAGGAGTTAGGAGTGAAGAAGATTTTCTAGTGCGAGCAAGATGCTCGCTGTATGTGCCACCGCTTAGGGGTTATTAGCCAAATAAATTCATCAACTGTATTACCAAGCGAGCAAGATGCTCGCACTACTCAACACCCTATTGATAACTGTTCACTGATAACTGTTCACTGATTATGCCGCACACACAACACAATTCATCGTCTCTGGCTTACACTCCGCCGTTCCATGAGGAAATTACGGAGATACAACCGTCGCCAGCGGTTGCAAAAGATGCCGAAAGTTTACATTATGGTACAGAAGAATTACTCGATGCTTTACCAAAAGTTTGGAGTCGTTCTTTACTTTACGTTTTTGTTGGTATTATCGCTGTTGGAATACCTTGGTCGATGGTTTCTACTGTTGATGAAACTGGTAGCGCTAGAGGAAGGATAGAACCTTTAGGAACAATCCGTAAATTAGATAGTGTAGCTGGTGGTAGAGTTAGCGCTGTTAAAGTTAAAGAAGGAGAACAAGTCAGAGTCGGACAAATTCTTTTAGAACTCGATAACGATACAGTTAAGCCGGAATTAGCACGAACAAAGGAAAAACTCTCCGGGCTGGAAAATCAAGTATCGCAATTAGAATTGCTCAAAAATCAAATCCAGTTGACGGTTAACACTCAAGAGCAACAAAACCAATCTCAAGCTTTGGAGAAAAAAGCCCAGGTTAATCAAGCTATTCAGGATTTGAATGCCAAAGAAAGTATTTATAATTTGCAAAACTTAGAAAAAAATCATTAGTCAATCAAGCTGAGCAGCAGATTCAAACTTTTATTAATGAACGCAAGTCGGCAGAGGCTCGTTTGGATATCGATAAAAAACAAGTAGAGCGTTATAGCAAACTTTTGAATGATGGTGCAGTGTCTGCTGCTCAAATTGACGGGCTTAGAAAAGAACAGCAGGAAAGTAAACGACTTTACGAAAGAACAGAATCGGATATTAAACAAGCCGAATTGCGTTTAGCTGAAGAAACAAATCGTTATCAGACAACAATGAATCAGTTGAAATCTGATATTGAACAAGCCAAACTGCGTTTACAAGAACAAACTAGCAGTTATGAAAGTGTAGTTAATGCCGGGAAACTCGCTTTGTTAAGGACTCAAGAACAACTCAAAGACTTACAAAGACAAATCAATTCCACAAAATCGGAAATCGCTCAAACCAGAACCGAGATTACCTCTCTCAATATTCAAATGCAACAGCGAATAGTGCGATCGCCAATTGAAGGAATAGTTTTTGAGTTACCTGTATCCAAGCCGGGAGAAGTGTTACAACCCGGACAAAGAATCGCCAGAATTGCCCCCGAAAATAGCGGTTTTGTCCTCAGAGCTACGATGCTAGTCAAAGACACTGGTTTCTTAAAAACAGGAATGCCGGTAAAAGTCAAGTTTGATGCTTATCCTTTCCAAGAATATGGAGTTTTACCAGGAAAAGTTAGCTGGATTTCTCCAGACTCGAAAATTGAACAAACAGCCCCTGGTGGTACAGAAACTTACGAATTAAAAATCGCACTTGATAAACCCTATATCGAAAATGGCGATCGACGTATTCCCCTAACCCCAGGGCAGACAGCACAAGCTGAAGTGATTATTCGTCAGCGACGCTTGATTGATTTTCTTTTAGATCCATTCAAGAAATTGCAAAAAGGAGGATTGGAAGTTTAAAGAGAGTTAGGAGTTAGGAGTGAGGAGTGAGGAGTTATTAATTAAACAATTACCAATTACCAATTCCCAACTATCAACCATCAACTAACAACTAACCACCATCAACCATCAACTAACCACCATCTACCAACAACCAACTATGTCAAACATTCTATCCATATCACCTACAGAGGTTATTCATTATCTGAAAATGTCTTGTCAAATTCCCGATGTCATTGAGGAAATAGCGACTCGACAAATTATTGTTGAGACTGCTTCCAAAGAAGGTATTACCGTCGAGGAGGATGAATTACAGCAAGAAGGAGACAGGCTGAGGTTTGCGAAAAAACTTGTCAAAGCAGCAGATACTTGGGCTTGGTTGAAAGCTCATCATCTTTCTATTGATGAGTTTGAGGAATTAGTTCATCACACCGTGCTTTCTAAAAAGGTGGCACATCATCTGTTTAACGATAAAGTCGAAGCTTTCTTTTATCCGAATCAACTCGATTTCGTGAAAGCTGTTACCTATGAAGTCGTTTTTGATGATTATGATTTGGCTTTGGAATTATTTTACGCTCTTGAAGAAAATGAATTAACCTTCCCTGAAATTGCTCGTGAATACATCCCAAATCCAGATTTACGTCGTGCTGGTGGATATCAAGGAGTTCGACGACGTAAAGATTTTCGTCCGGAAGTTGCGAGTAGTGTTTTTGCTGCTACTCCGCCGCAAGTTCTCAAGCCAATTATGACTCCCAAAGGTGTTTATCTAATTTGGGTTGAGGAAATTATTCAACCTGAATTGAATGAGCAGTTACGAGAGCAAATTGTTACCGATTTATTCAATGGTTGGTTAAAGCAACAAATCAAACAAAGGTCGATTACAACTTCATTCGATTCTAATGTTGACAACCAAGTATCACCAGATTTAGCAATGTCGAGGTAAACCATTTATCTCAGTATTTTCTGAGTCCAAAATCAGAAGATTTAAAAATCAATTATTTTTTACTTAGGTGGGTGTAATCCATGAAATTTATGGCTTAAGAATTAACGCTTGATAATCTCTACGAGAAGCGCTGTAACCCAAGTCTAAATAGAAGTCGGGTTTTTCCGATAAATATCTGTAAGAACAGTAAATACCGAGAAAAACCCGACTTCTTACCACACTCAAAATCAAGGTTATACAGCTTCTTTTCATAGGAATCTAGTAATCAATAATTAATTATCAAATTCACAGTAATTACATTCATATGAGGAGCAAAAAATGATGATTTTTTGTTCACTTTTTCATACTTAAAATTATTAAAAATAGCCCTAGTTTATATAAATAAAAAGCAGGTTTTTTCGCTGAACTACATAAGAAATAATTATTATAAAACATGAGAAAATAGTTGACTTTTTCTGAACAAGAATCTATAGTTATAAATGTAAGCGAAAGAAACAAATTGCTTACACAACATTCCCAGAAAAAATAATTAATTCCCAGGAGAATCTCATGAATATTTTTGATTTAAACCACATCGAAGCTGTTGAAGGAACTGAAGTTTTAGGTGGTAGCTATCGTGGTAGTAAGGGTAACTTCAACGTCAAAATCAATAAAAACGTAAAGATCAAATTCGATGAAGACCTAGATATTAATAAAGACGTGAAATCTGACGTTGATTTAGACGATAACTTTGCATTTGCAGAAGGTGATGCTGAAGCATTTGGTAAGAGTACTATTGCTGAAGCTTTCACATTCACCAAAACCGTCCAAAATAAAATTCTCTGGTGCTAGCTCTACTTCCATCTCCGGTAGTGACGAATAATTTGACTTCAATTTCCATCACCTCCAATTAAAATTTTTAAAAGGAGCCTGTTTATAAAGCTTATTTAACTCTTGATTACTAAGTTAATAAGCTTTATAGCATAGTACTTAAAGAAGTCGTAAAAAAATCGCTGGAAATATATAATAAGTTTTCAGCGATTTTTTTTAAATTGTTAAAAAAATAGTGCATTATGGGTAGATTAGAAATTAACGACCTCAGTTTTTATCAAACAGAGTTTCTGGATGATAATCAAGTGCATGGTGGGTTGTTAAGTTATTCAGGAAATCTTTTTTTAAATGCTTTCTTTTCTCGGCTTCAACCTTGGGGACAACTCTTACAAAAAGATGGCTACCAAATGCAGGAATTGTATGATCCAGAAACTGATAGTTCTGGAATGGTGATATCCAGGGAAACTGAGAATAGCATGATTGAAGTTGGTGCTGTAACAGGTAATTTGAGTGATGGTAGTATATACAAAGCATCTTTTACAAAAGCTAGCTCGTCTGGTATACCTAAAGAGATATAGTAATATAACCTCTTCTCTACAACAGGTTATTATTTGATGGATTTTTAGCTATTAATCTCTGTTCATAAAATAAGCCACAAAAACATAGATAATTATGACTGAATATCGAGTTATAACCAAAAGAATAGTATCCCCTGATGGTAAAGTGATTTCCGAAGCTAAAAGTGTAGCGAAAGCATCAGGTGATAATAATACTCAAGTTAGTCAAAGCGTTAGTGTTAACGTTTCTTCTAGCAGCAGTTCTAGTAGTTCTTCGTCATCGAGTTCTAGTTCTTCTATACTGAAAACTGGTGAAATATAGACTTATGTGGCACTGAGCGTAAAGTAGTACTTGACCACATAAGTTATGAGGGGTTGTAGAGACGTTATAGATAACGTCTCCCTAGGTTTGGGAGAAAACGAATCCGTCAAATTTAATGCAAAGGACTAGTAGTAGTTCATTTCATTAGTTCTGATGGGTTTGTAGTTGCGATTTATTGCTCAAATTAAGGGCTAAAGCCCAACTACAAACATTTAAATTTAATGCAAAGTAGCCAGGGAATCAAATTCCCTGTCTCACAGCGAAAGTCGTCTAAAGACGACTGACGGAGTACCCCGCAAAATTAATCTGGTTGAGTGCTGAAATTACAACAAAATTAAAAGGAGAATTTGATGGCACCTTTAAACTTAAGTAAAGTCAAATTTACCAACAAAGCGGATAAAGTTAATTCAGATAATGGAATTTTCAATCCCGCAGGTTCTGATGTTAAAACATTGCAAGGTGCCGATGAAATTATTGGTAATAACTCTATAAATAGTGCTTTCGGTTTAGAAGTAATTGCAAAGGTTGGAACTATAAACGCTGGTGCAATCGCCGCAGCGGATTTAAGTGCTAAAGCCAATATTAATATCAGTGGAATTGACAATAAAGGAAGTATTAGTACAAATAAAGGACGTGATATAGTCAGAGGCAGCGCAACAGTAAAAATTACTGCTGTCGCACAAACGGTATCTGAGGCTATAGCTTATGCTGATGAGTTAGATACTAATGCCATCGCGGCAACTTTTGCCAACATTGATATTAATGCAATTGCTAATGGTATAGACAACTCCGGTAAAATTAACACTGGTAAAGGGAATGACAGTGTTGATGCAGAAAACGATGGTTCTATTGCAGCGGTTGCTACAGCTACAGCGGATGCGACTGCTATCGTTCGAGGTATCGCTCAAGCCCCTATGGATGAAAGTCTCGAAGCTTTCGCAACAGCAATCGCTCAAAGTTTAGCTAATGCGACTATCATTGCCACTGGTTTTAATAATAGTGGAGGTGAACTTGTTACTGCTAAAGGTAAAGATACTATTACTGCTACTGCTACTTCCGATTCTGCAACTCTTGCAGAAGCTTCAACTTCGACTTTGAGTGCTGCTACTCCCGAAAATCAAGCTTTAGCTCTTGCTGTTGCTGAAGCTGTTGCGAAAACTGAAGACAAGGCGATCGCCATTGATAATAGTAAAGGTATTATTAATACGGGAGAGGGAGCCGATACTATTAAAGCGACTGCTAATGCTGCTGATAAAGGCATTGCGATTGCCAATACTAATGGCACTATTAAGACAGGTAAGGGAGCCGATATCATCCAAGCGAATGCTACGGGGCTTGAATCTTACGGTATTTTTGGCGGCACTATTGAAACAGGTGATGGAGCAGATAGGATAGAAGCTTCTAGCTTTGGCGGTGGTGTGAATATAGATATGGGTGATGAAAAAGACTTTGTTGAAGGCTCCGGTAACGCTACAGTAAATGGTGGTAAAGGTTTTGATGTTCTTAGCCTTGGCTCTTTCAAGCTAGATGACTTTAACATCAGTTTGGGCGCTACTAATAACAACGAGGTTAATTTTGAGCGTGATGGGATAATTATGAGTACTCAGAACTTTGAACAATTCAATTTTGATAGTGGAAATTCAAGCTTCAATTATAACGATTTGGTTGCTACTTTATAAGATTCATCATTTATTTGGAAGATTCTTTTGACCAAAAAATATTCTTAATTGCTCGGAAACTTACTTTTGAGTAGACACACCCATGATTGTACTATCAATATCCCTAAAGGAAAAATAGTATCTGTCATTGCGATCGCATTAATCCCTAATTAATATAACAGATAGCAATTTAATATTAATTGGGTCGTTTGCGTTTTAAAACTAGACTAATAACACCACCGGATACAAGCAAAGCTAGACTAATTGAAGGTTCGGGTACTGCTACTTCCGCTCGATTTCGCTTAATTTCTACTAAAGCTATAGTTGTTTCATCAGTAAAATAACGCTGTAATGAACCTTCAATAGATACCGTGAGAAATTCTTGCAAACCACCAAAACTAGGTGCGCCAAATACTTCACTTAGAACCACATTATCGCTTTTTTGTAAAGCAACAAAATCATCATCTCCTTCTGTGGTGATATTGCCTGCAAGATTGAAAAATTCTAAAATATTATCATTCTTAAGATCAATAAGTGCAAAAGATATATCTCCACTGGCTCTAGCCTTTTCTTGAGGGGAATTATCTATAGATGTAGCAAGTTCTAAATTAGTGAAAAAGTCGAAAGAAAAATTTGTATTTGCGTTTACATTAAAGTTGCCGATAACTGAAGCTTCACTTTGTGCAACTCCTAGATAATTTCGGTTTTCACCAAAAGCTTCACTCAAAGATGAATTAAATGCTACTGTTGGTTCAATTAAAAAAAATGCTTCAGCTTCAGCTATAGCTTGAACCATACCCCCTTTACTTATGGTTAAAGTATTTGTATCTGTATTAGTTGCAACATTTGACGGACTTTGACTAAAATTTTCAACAACAAAAATTCCCTCAGAAAAAGCAAAAGTAGCAGCTTTACTAGGTGCAGTACCTACTATCCAACTCGCTAAAATTGGTGCGGTTATTAATAAACAGCGTTTCATTATTTTCAAGTGTTTTTTCATGCTTTTAGTTATGGGAAATTTTTAAGAGGATAAATTTGACAAATTCACTTGGTGGTGTAAAAAATCAGCAAGTAGAGATAGTCTAATTTTGTTCGGATGCAGAAAAAAACACGTATTTGCTCTGGTGTAAATAGCGGATATATCACAGTCCAAAATCATTTGTGAATATGGCAATATTTCTTGAATTCCGGCTGTAATCTCCTTTGAATTAGGAGGTTAGGTAAATTCAGAAACAAATTAATTGTTTTCACAAATCACATAGGAAGGATTACCGTAGTTCCTTTTGTAAAAAAATAAAAAAATAAAAAAATAAAATTATTTTACAAAAGTATTATTACAATTCAATGAAATTGCTAAACTTGAAAGCAAATACACCATAACCTATAATCAACTACTTACGTATTAATGCTAAAGGATAATACTAGCTATTTGGTAAAGCAATGATGAATAAAGCTTAAAATTTATACAGATATTTCGGATAATTAGCAAAAATACTGAATGAGAATGAGAATGTAAATGTAAATGTTGTCAAGGTAACAGTAGAATAGTCTAATTTAATACTTTATCTGGCGACTATAAGTCGCAGCTACACACACAAAACCGGCCGTGGCAGAGGGTTTTAAATTAACTAGTGGTTCATTTCATTAATTTTGATCGGTTTTGTTTGTCTACCGACGTAATGTAGAGACGTTATATATAACGTCTCTACAAGATTTCTGGTAAAATCTGACTACTAGTTGGTGAGAAGTCGGGTTTTT
>JAAUSO010000260.1 GCA_012033205.1 Richelia sp. SL_2_1
CTCTATTTCATCAAAAAACTTTGGTAAAGAATCACTTCTCCATCAGGCAAAGGTTTACCGTCTGGCATAGTTACAACTTTCGGTTCTATTTGAACAGAAGCTTTTTGCTCAATAGATAAATTCAGACTTAATTGTTTTGCAATATTGTCTTGCATGATGCTCCCCTGCTAATCAATATAAACTAATTGGCATATGTAAAGAAAATCCTTTCATATCTATCTATCGGGTAAGAATTATTAAAACCCCCCTGTTTCATATGGTATACTCTACCTTTAATAGTTTCATCAGTGATTGATATATCAGATATCTCAAATAAATTAGACATTATATCATAAAAATTATCAATACGTTTTTCATTATATCTTGTAGGACTAATACATACAAAATAGTTAGCACCCTTTTGAGATTCTTTGAGTAAGTTGGCTAAACGTTCTAAATCGATATCCTTAATGTCAAGTATATTTGAAAAGACGTGAAGCTTAACTGTGTCAGGTTGAGAAGCAATATCATTAATATTTAATTCATTAATAGTTTTGTTTACTTCTCTTATTTTAAAAGCAGATTGTACATATTCCTTCCCTCTTTTAAGAGAAGCGAGAGAAGGCTCAATTAAAGTAACGCTTTTTATATCAAGATTTATTTGTTTAGATGTTAGATAGCTTTTTAAGACACAGGTATCAGTTGCAGACCCACACCCATAACTAATAAATTCTAGTGATTTTCCTATGAAATTTGACAATTCTAGATTATCAAAAGCAGAAACCAATTTGTAATAATGCTGCGCTCCATAAAGAGCTATGTAAGCATCTACTTGCCCATCATTTTCTAAAATTTAGTACCGTTACTAATATCAGATAGAGTTGTGCTTAAATTTTGATATTTTGGATTTTTAAGATGATTATCTAAACACTCTTGATATACTACAGTTAAATAATCAAAAGCATCTTGCGGGAATGAATTGTTATGTATATTCACTTGCCTATTCATAAAAATTGGTATAAAAATATTCTGGCGTAAATACTATGAAAATATGTTGCAGAATAAGTTGTTTTATGTAAAACTTTGATGATTTGAGTAACAAAAAATACTTTTAACTTTATTTTTAAGTATAAAAACTGTTTTGTGTCGAGCCAAGATATTTGTAAAAACCTTGCTTACCTAGCAATTTGGGTTAAATAGCGCAACTGGCATATTCTGCTCGTAGGGTGTTGTGACACTATGCTTGATTTTTAAAGCAATAATAAGCTTGGCGTGTCACGTATCAACCAGAGTTTTGTGACAATTGCATAAGTTCTGAAAGTTTAAAATTCTCTACATTCAATCCTTAAGTAAGGGATAAAAACTGAATGTCCAGTGAGGACAGAACTTACTCTAACACTGGACTATAGTGAATTAGAAAACTCGCTACAAACAGCAACTATGCTTCAAGTTAAATCTCAAGACAAATCTAGCGTATGGTGGCAAATCAGAGAAAAAGCACTTGCTTACACTAACGCACGCATTGAGAAATTTAACTCCTTACCTCCTGAGTACTTTACCGACTCAATAAAGCGCAAGCAAATAGACCTTAACTCCTCATCTGACAAGGTTTCTAAAAAATCGGCTTGACGAAAAGCGTATAATAATTTTCTATCTTCTTTCATTGTCTCTCTGCACATATCCCTATAATGTTCGCGGTTTTTTATTTGCTTTTGCAGTTCGTAAATAGCATTTAATATTGCAGGATTATTACCTAATTTTCTTAAACCTTCGATTTGTCGTTGAAGTTCTAAAGTTTCTACGTCAACTTCGCTTTGAGCAACCGTTTGATTCTCAATTTCTTGGGTTATTTCTTCTGCATAATTAATCAACTGTTGAATAGTTAATCTACGCACGATTGATGCAGCTAGAGTTTTTTTATTAGTACAACTTTTCAAACCAAACTTTTTATACTTGGCACATTGAAAGCGAAGAACGTTTTTACCATTGTATGAGCCAGTCTTACTCATAGCCGCTCCACACTCGCCACAACGAAATAAACCAGCTAGGAAGTGCAATCTCTCCTTACTCTTGTCCCTTCTCACTTTTAACGCTGTAGTTTGAAGCAGTTCTTGATATTCGGCTTCAGTTAACAAGGGGATATGGGTGTTATAGTGAATTTCTTCCTTCCCATCTATTTTATAAACTGTATGACCTCTAAGGCATGGATTAATGATGTAACGCCGAAAACTGGTAGGATACATTTCTATGCCATGCTCCTCTGACAACCATCTACTTATTGAAGTCTTAGCTTGCGATCGCAATTTCTCGCATATTTGTTTAGCAATATCCCAATTAACCGGATGTGGAATTAATCTTGAATTTTCATCCTTGGCATAACCAAACGGGGGAGTGCTGAAGTATTTCAAGTTTTGACGATAATAATCAAGCCCGTGCTTCACTCTATCTGAGATTGAGCGGGATTCTAGTTCCGCTAAAGCCGCGACATTCTGAACGGTAAACCACTCCATAGCGCTGCCTGAGCCATCAAGGGGCATATCAAGATTAGTATATTTCACCCCATATTTTCTGAAAATTTCAATGGCTCGGTGAATTTCAATCGTATTTCTTCCCAGTCGATCAAGCCTGGTAGTGATTACCTCAGTAACAATGCCATCTTTAACCAGCTTTAAAAGCTTCTTATAGCTCTTTCTGGAATCTTCTCTACCGGACTGAACATCACTTAGTATCTGTTCTGCACCTGCTTTGATCAAACGGTCTTTCTGCTGGTTTAATGCATCTGTATCAGCTTGCGATTTACTCGAAACCCTTGCGTAACCTACCCTCATACTTCACACAAGCAACAATTACCACTATACAGCAAAAAACCATTTTTTGGAAAACATACTTTTCTTTAATCCCGGCACCAATGATGTCTGGTTTGAGCGCTTTGACAAACTGCTCGAATTCGTAACCAGTCACGTCATCGTAAACGATGGTTCCGTTTTCAATGTAGTTAGTAGTACGTTTATAGTCATCATTATGAGCGAACTCATAACCAGTGCTGACCAATTCCATTCCCAAGTCTTTGAATGCTGGTACAACGTGACGAGGACGTAAACCACCAACCATCAAAGCAACGGTTTTACCTTTCAAACGAGCGCCGTATTTTTCGAGGATTGCTTTTGTTGTTGGCTCGTATTTAGCAATCACCTTCTCAGCGTTTTCTTGAATTTTCTCATCGAACTTAGCTGCGATCGCTCTTAAGGATTCAGCAATTTTGGTAGGTCCAAAGAAGTTGTACTCCATCCAGGGAATACCATAAGCTTCTTCCATGTGACGAGAAATGTAGTTCATCGAACGGTAGCAATGAATCAAATTCATTTTTACCTTGGGAGTCAACATCATTTCGTTGATGGTACCGTCACCAGACCATTGAGCAACTACACGCAAACCGATTTCTTCCAACAAGATACGGCTAGACCAAGCATCACCACCGATGTTATAGTCACCGATGATTGCTACATCGTAAGGACCGGGTTCGTAGTTGAGGGTGTTTTCCTTAGCGGCTTGGTCAACTTTAGGGAATACCCAGTCACGAATTGCGTCGTTAGCAATGTGGTGTCCTAAAGATTGAGAAACACCCCGGAAGCCTTCGCAACGAACGGGGATAACTGGTTTACCGATTTCTTTTGATGACTTTTTAGCAACTGCTTCAATGTCATCACCAATCAAACCGATAGGACATTCCGATTGAACTGAAACACCTCTGTTGAGAGGGAACAATTCGTCGATTTCCTGAATCATTTTGGCGAGTTTTTTGTCACCACCAAAAACAATGTCTCTTTCTTGGAAGTCGGAAGTAAAGTGCATTGTACCAAAGGTATCAACACCAGTGGTTCCAATATAGTAGTTACGACGACCAGACCAAGACCAGTAACCGCAACCAACTGGACCGTGGCTGATGTGAATCATGTCCTTAATCGTGATATTCTCTGACTGCTAAAAATTCTAGATTGCAGTACTTTCACAAATTTTCGTCATCACATAACCTATATTTACCTTAAAATACGTTTTCTAAAATAGAAAAAATCAACGATTTTGGTAATTAAGATTGAGTTTAATTGATTCTATATTTACCCTAAATATAAGTCGAAAAATTGAACAAGAAAAAGTATTAATCATATTATTTGCAAATAAATAATTTCAAGTTTATATAATGTACAATCAACTACAGTTTAATTGAGATTTCATCTTTATTTTTTCTAATTCAAGTTTAAGTAATTGATTTTCTGTCTGTAAATCTAAAACTTGAGCTTCTAACTGCTGATTTGATTTTTTGTTAATTGTAGATGTCATAACTTGCTTACGATTTTCTAAAGAAAACCAGCGTTGATATACTTTAGTATGCATTTCTACAGAATGTCCTAAATTGTCTGCTGATGCTTTAATAGGTAAACCTTGGATATGCGCTCTAATTGCACAAGCGTGTCTTAAATCGTAAGGTTCAAATGGTAAATCGAGAATCCGTCTAAACCAGCGAGCATTAGTTTGAACTAAGTGTGATAACTCGTGAAAGTTGTTTATTTGTGATATTTTTTCCTTTAGTAGATAAATAGTTTGAGCATTTTTTAATTCAAATAATTCTACCCATTCTGGTACAAAAGGTAAAACTTCTCTATAACCTGTTTTATTTGACTTATGAACTTTCCAGGTATTGTCGGTATTATCATCACTCAAAAACCATTCTAAATCTGGTTGATTAAATACTTCACGAGGTCTTAAACCATATGTGGCGATTAATCCAAATACTAATCTATGTAGTTGCCAAGAATTTCTATAATCTTTTCTGACTTTTGAATTTCCGCCTTTGATTTTATACTTTTCAAAAGCTTCTATAATTTCGATATCTGAAGGTATATATCTATCATTAGGAACTACAGGCAATTTTAAATTGCTAAAATCTACTTCTATTCCATGAATTTTAGAAAATACTCTCGCGACTCTAATTGCTTGGTCACGAGAACTAGGAGAAGTGATATTTTTAATAATTTTAATGATACCTTCACTCGTTACTGGTAAATCTGATTCAAAATATTGTTTGTATCGTTTAGATAAATGCCAAAAACTATGTTCGCTCTTAATTGTTCTTTTTCTACTACTAAAATAGTCAGATTCTAATGTTTCTAATACTTGTTTAAAAGTTTTAACCTGTTGGCGATCGGCTTTTTGTCCTAAATATTTATCATTCCATTCAAAACACTTTCTGGCAATCAATGTACCTAATTCCCAAGCTTCTTCTTCAGCAGTTTTTAAACCATTTAAATTTGCAGGTATGCCTAAAGAGATAAAGTATTGTTTACGATTTCTTCCCGATTTATGAATATCTCCAGGTTTTAAGGGAAGAGTAGCTCTTAACTGTAGAGTATTTCCCACTTTCTTGATACTGACTTTACTTTTACTCGCTTTAAGTCTGGCATTTATATCTATAAGCTGCGCTTCAATTTTATTATCCATATATTCCCGTGTTGCTTGAACCTGATTTTGCGTACCCATATAACTTCCGTCAGTACTTGCTGGAACTTCAAAATCATCGAATAAATCCTCTTGATGCACCTGTTTCATCCTAAATATGCCTTAAAAAATAACTGCTTATCTCGAACATATTAATTACTTAAAATTGTTCTTGATAAACAGTTTAAGGTATATTTACTTTAAAGATAAAACATATTTTTAATCGGACCCCAAACCACACCTTTGGAACCTGCATATGCACAACCACGAGCGGTCATTACACCAGGAAGAGACTTAATATTGGATTTAACACCGCAATCGCTCTTACCTTCTTCATGCACGTTGAGGTGCTTAGCACGTCTTTTTTTAGCTTTCTCAGGATAAGCTTCTAAGACTTCTTCAATTAGCTGTTTTCTTTCTTCAACGATGTTCTTTTTGTCCGACATAAACTTTCTGCCTTTTTTTAGTACTGGAACTACTTGGGATGTACAATTAAAGCCGAATCGTGGAAGGTAAAGGGTAAAAGATAGAACCTTTACCCTTTACCACTGGCTCTACATCATTTACTATTAGGTAGCAGGAACTTCTTCAGCTTTTTTACCAATGATGTCTGCGTGTTTGGAATCGTCATCTAAGATTCCGAACTCAATGAGTAGTGCTTCTAACTCATCCATTTCTAAAGGTGTTGAGCAAACAAGGTAAGTTTTATTCACACTAAATCTGTTTTTGACATCGCAAGCACCCGAAGTTGACTTTGATGGAACTAGGGAAAATGCCGATGTACTCTACAATAATTTCAATATACAGATTGATAAAGAGTTAAAATTATGTTTATTGATTATCAGAGGTGTAGAGAATTGATTAAAGTTAATTTGTTGTAAAAATATTGAATCTAAAATCATGAGTAACTATAATCCTTGGGTAACACCACTAAACAGTCAAATTACAGAAGATTTGCCGATGGATGGTAAAGTTGAATATGAGGATATTGATTGTAGTTGTGACGTTTTATCATCTTTACTTTACACATTATTTCAACAAAATTGGCATCAAGTTGAATTAGGACACGTTGCTCAAGGTGGGGTTTTAGAATTAGAATTTACTAATCCACCTAAAATTTGTATTCTTTATGATGGTTATCTAACAGTAGTAACAGAAGGATGGGATTTACATTTATGTATTGATGAAAATTTAGGAGGTCCCAATAATCAAACTCCTTTAGAATTAAGAAGACAAAGAAGAATCAGTCGTGCAGCATTTTATCGACGTTTTAATGCAGTAGGAAAACCAAGAAGTTGGGGAATAGAACTTTGGAATGGTGCTGGGGAAAATGTGATGACAATTTTCTTACCTAACCCTTTAGTAGATGGAGAAAACTTATTACCAGAAGGCAAACCAAACTTATCAAAATTAGCTCTTTATCAAGAATTGCGGGATATTTATGTATTAGGTAAAAAACCAATGCCATTTACAAAAAATCCTTTGAAACGTGCTTACATTTCGGTTTGTACTTCTGGAAGATGTTTACCTTCACGTAATTGGTCTCCTACTTATGAAGCATTAAAAAATGCTGTTGAAAAAGCAGGTTTAGATATAGAAGTAAGAACCTCTGGCTGTTTAGAAGTTTGTAAGTTAGGTCCTGTAGTATTTAATTCCGAAGATAAAACTTGGTACACTCGTGTTCAAGCAGAAGTAGCTGAAGCAATTGTTGAAAAACATTTAATTCAAGGAAATAAAGTTACCGAACATCTTTATCCACCACAATAAATTTAAAGTTTTCTTTGCGTACCTTTGCGATAACCTCCGCACACCTTTGCGTTTGAAAATATATCAATACTTAAACTATGCAATTTTTTCAATTGAAAAAAAAATTCTTCTTATTGTTTTGTCAATTCGTGTGTGTAGCATTTGTAATAATTGCTTGTAACAACACCCATAATTATCCAAGAATCTCATCAGTTACTAATAAACAATGCATTCAAAATTTTAATCAAAATACAGACTATTTCCCCGATAAAGCTACTATTAATTATGCGACAGGTTTTTCTATTGAATATCAAAATAATTATAAAATTGTCACGATAAAAAATCCGTATCCAGATGCAAAAACAAGTTTTCAATATATTTTAGTTAAATGCGGTACACCAGCACCATCAGGATTTCAAGAAACTCAATTAATTACAGTACCGATAAAATACAATTGCTTCTCTTTCTACTACTCATTTACCTCATTTAGCTTTCT
>JAAUSO010000065.1 GCA_012033205.1 Richelia sp. SL_2_1
TACCCATTCCCCCCAACCCTATTCCCTATTACCCATTCCCCCGAACCCTATTCCCCCCAACCCTATATAATATGCAAAAATCCGAAACAAATTACTTTTTTTATGCGCTGATTTTTTACAATGTATTAATTTTATATATTTTACCTTATAATGTAGAACTTCCTCACGCTAGAATATTTTTGCCTTTACTGGCAATGATTATAATAGTGCAACTTTTGTATAATAAAACTCAAATACTAATTACAGATATTTTACTTGTATGCTCAATTTTAATTATTACCTTTATTAATTTTTCCACATATCATTTATTTCGATATAGTTTACCAATTTGTTTAATGCTGATTGGTTTTAGCGGTTGTCCAAAAATACCTATCAAACGAAACTATTTAATTGGATTATGTTGGTTAACAACCGTTGCTCTCATCTACCAAATGATATTTTTTAGAAGAGTAGAGTTTGATGGTAGTTCTAGAATATCATTAAGTAATGGAGACCCCAACGTATCCGGTTTATTTATGCTGTTGTTTTTTTTCGTTTGTTGGAAAGCTAAATTTAAACCAGGAATTATTTTATCTCTAGTCTCTACTGTATTGTTTTTGAGCAGAAATTATTTTCTGAGTTTATTTATTTATTTAATCATAATTATATGGGAACAGAAATTTATTAAAATAGCAAAAAAATCAACTTTACTGTATTCTTTATTTTTTCCAACTTGGTAGGATATTTAATTGGAGAATTTTTTTTAAACTTCGTACAAATAGGATATGTATACGATACAAGTGCAAGCCGTTTATTTTCTTTTAACGATACATCTAATTTAGCCAGATTTGAAGCTAACCGATTTTTAGTCACATCTTATCAGAACGATTTAACTCTCGCTTTAAAAGGTTATGCAGACAGATATAATGAAGCATTTAAAGAGGTTGGTTCTTTAATTCATAATTCATTTTTAGAGGTAATTGCCTATATCGGTGTACCCTTGGGATTTCTTTACTTTTGTGCCATTGTAAAAGTTGTTGGTGGATATTATACTCCTAATAATTATAAATTTATTTTTCCCTATTTATTTTTCTGTTTATTTTTACATAGCGGACTTCAAGGGCTTGCTCCCTTACTTTTCGTCAGTATTTTAGCAATGTCAGTTGAAGATAATAAAGTCAAAGTAATATCTCAATATTAACTAGGGATTAACATGAAAAATCCGAGATTGGAACAATAAAGTAGAGAATAGTTAATTTCTCTTTATCTCTTTATTTGCGTTTTCTGCGTCTGGGGCGGTTTTTTTTTCGGTAATCTTTTAATGGGAACAGGAGTAATCATCCGGAATGCTTATAACAGGAAATAAACAAAAAAATGCAGTCCAAAATATCGATAATAACACCAAGTTTTAATTCCGAAAAAACGATTGAAAAAACTATTCTTAGCGTGATTAATCAGAATAGAACATCCATCTTAGAATATATTGTAATTGATGGAGGTTCTACCGATAAAACTTGCGAAATCATCAACAAATACGCTAACAATATAGATATATTTATATCAGAACCAGATTTGGGTGCTTACGATGCAATGAACAAAGGAATTAAACTCGCTACCGGAGAAATTATTGGGATTATAAATTCTGATGATTGGTACCTTGAAAATGCTATCAAAATTGTAGAACAAGAATTCGCTCAACATCTAAATATAGATATATTATATTCACCCATCAAAAATTATTACCAAAATGAATATATTGCTACCTTTATTCCTGGTACCTTAAATAAACTACCAATTCGCTTTACCTTAAATCATCCATCTTGCTTTATTAAAAAATCGGCTTACATCGCAACTGGATTATATGACTTACAATACAAAATTGCCGCCGATTACGATATGATTTTGCGTTTATTTATTAACAGATATAAATTTCATTCTATCGAAACTCCCTTAGCAGCTTACTCCCTGAATGGAATGAGTTCATCACCTCTACCTTGGGATAGAGCCAAATTAATTAAAGAATGTTGGAAAATCAGTAATAAGGCATCTGATAATTTTGCAGAAGTTTCTCAAAAACAACGCATAAAAGCTTATATCTCATGGATTATCAACGAAATATTTGCATTACCAGCAAGATACTTTTTTAAACCACCTACAGCACGTAAATTAAAATATTTTATTAAACAATTTACTAAACAATTTACAAAAACATCTGTATCTGAATATGGTAATGGTAATCTTTGGACAGTTGATAGTTGACAGTTGATAGTTATTAAAATTGCTTAAATGTCTAAAATATTATTTATTTCTGCCCATGCTCCGACTAATTTATATCCTCAAGCTGGACAAAAGATAGCTTTAAATAATTTAGAACAATATCGTTATCATAATAATACAACTGTTGATGTTGTTGTTATCGCAAATCAAGCCGAAATCAATGCTGCTACAGATTTATTAGATAAATACAGAAATCACCTTTTTCTCTATCCCTTGACAAAATCAGCTAAAATTATTAGCTGTTTAACTAATTTATCGATTCCGTTTAAATTTTCTACCCGTTATCAAACAAATGTAGCTGATAAAATTCAAGAGTTGCTAGAAAAAAACACTTATGATTTAATTCATTTTGAATATTCCCACGCTGCGGTTTATCTTGATTTGATTAAACCACTGATTAACTCTAACTATACTCACACAATAATCAACATACACGATATTGTCACTCAATCTTTTTTAAGGAAGTCCGAAACTAATTTTATTTTAGGTGTTGAAGTAGCCAGATTATTCAAATTTGAAAAAAACTTTATTCTCATGTAAATCAATTATGGGTTTTATCCAAAAAAGACTGCGATATTCTCACTTCTTTATTTAGCATCCCAGAAAATAAAATTATTATTAAACCTCCTCAACTTAGTTCTTTTATCTCTAAAATCAAACGTAATCCTGATAAAATTGAAAAAAAAAGCTTGCTATTTTGGGCTGCAATGAATCGACCTGAAAACGAACAAGCAGTAATCTATTTTACGCAAAAATGCTTTACTAAACTGCTAGAAATCGACTCAGAATACAAACTGTATGTTGTCGGTTCCAATCCTTCTGCAAAAATTATCAACCTGCAAAATAATAATAATAATAATATAATAGTAACCGGATTTGTCGAAGACCCTACTCCCTATTTTGAAAAAGCAGCAATTGGAATTGTACCCTTACTTCAAGGTGCGGGCATCAAACTTAAAACCTTAGAAATGCTGGCAGCAGGATTGCCGGTGATTTCTACTAATATCGGTGCTGAAGGACTAGAATTATCAGAAAATATGTTTGTCAATGATCATCTCGATCAATGGCTTAATCTGATTATAGACTTAGCAAAAAAAAATAATCCGTGATATTTATTTTCTAAACCATTGACAAATTACTCACTTTACTATCCATTCCTATTTTTTCCGCCGTACACCCAATTTGAAAAAACTTTGTGTCCCTCTGCGTTCAAACATATAATTCCGATGCTAACAAATTTGAGATGAATTATATTGATTTACATTTTTTAGTAAATAGGAAAACAATACCCGATTTTTGGCATTAATGAAAAAAACAATAAATGATAATCTAGGCACATTTTAAGTTAAAATTAATAACTTGGTTTGATTTATCGGCAATACTTCTGCCTAAATATGGTTCGTTATACTATTGTTCAAAGTCCAGAAATCATCCTAACCGTTCCTGGCAAAGATTCCAACAAAGCTCGTGAAAAAGCAATGGATAAGCTGATGGAAATTATGGAAGCTGGTGATTTACCCACCCAACTCGAAGAAGGATTTGGTCCTCAGCAATTAATTGAAGTAAAAGAAGCATCAATGGATACTGCTAGCGGAGAAGATACAATTATAGAAGCAGTTCAACTTTTGAGCAATCTCGCAACTCTGAAGTTGAAAGTTCAAGAAACACGTAGCGAAGCTTTGGAAGTTCGTAAATTAGTTGATATCTTGTTTTCAGATCAATCCGTCAGCGAGGCAGAAATTTCTCACCTCAAAGAAGGTTTTAAAGCTCTGAAAAATTTTGCTCAAGCTAATCTACGCTATAAAGAAGCTCGAGAAAAAGCAGAAGAAGCTCGTCAAGTACTAGATCAAGCTTTGAAATCTCCAGATAATTAGCTTGGTGTAACTCGATCAATAAGAGACGTAGCAATATGCCCCGTCTCTACAATTTTTAATGTAATTTAATTTTACTTACTGAAGAGGAATTTCTAGACTCAACTAAATCATCTTCCCCTACTCTTTCGACACTCATCTTGTAATATTGTTGATAATTACTTTGAGAAATAGCTGTTGATTCCTTAGACTTATTTGCTACCAAGCCTAAAATAGCAGTACCGGATACTTGAATTTCTTCTAGGGCTTGAGCGAATGCAGTACGCTTCAATTTACCCAAACCAGCCACTAACATTACACCATTAGTATTTGCAGCTAACAAATTAGCATCCGCAAAACCAACTATGGGTGTAGTGTCATAAATTACTAAATCAAAACTATTATGCAGTTCGTTCATCAAATCCTGCATTTTCACAGAAGCGAGTAATCTGGTAGAATCCGGTGGTATCGGACCCGCAGCCATGACATACAAATTATCTTCAAGTGGCGATCGCTCTATGACGTTGCTCCATTCCAATTCAGAGGAAATAACATCTGTTAACCCCTGAATATTCATTAATCCCACACGCTGATGTATGGTAGGACAGCGAAGATTTGCATCTACTAATAATACCCGTTGTCCCATTGCTGCTGCTGCTAAAGCTAACTGAATAGCCACCGTAGTTTTACCGTCTTCTGGTGTAGCCGAACTCACCACAAGTGAACGAATCGGTGTATCTGAACCCAAAAGCAGAATATTGGTGTAGAGAGAACGAAAAACTTCAAAAAATGCCGCACGAGTTGCTTGATGAACCCGACCAAGTTGGGCATCTTGCTTGGCACTAGCAGCAAGTTCTTTACTGAAAGGAACTACTCCTAATAACGGTAATCTGGTAGTTTCTTTCAAATCTTTAGAAGTATAGTAAACATTGCTCAACTTGTCTATAACCAAAGCAGCACCAACACCCAAAAGCAAACCTAAAGCTCCACCCAAAGCCAAGTTTCTTCTAGCACTTTGGGAAACAGCTTCCGGTTGTTCAACTTTAGTCAGTTGAGGATCTAATAATCTCCAAGGTTGCTGTTTCTGAGACTTCTCAATTTCCAAAGCTTGCTGCTTGGTTAAAAACTGGTTTAATCCTTCTGTAGCAATCTGTAACTCCCGCTGAATATTTTCGTAATCACGAGTCACTGTTGCCAAATTTCTCAACTCTGCATTTAGTCTTTCTATTTTATCAGATAAAGATAAATCGCGAGCTTGTAATGTTTGGATGCGATTTTGAAATTCGTTTTGGACTCTGTTTTCCTCTGCATTCAGCATTGGAATCAAGTTAGTTGTCTTTTGCTGTAAAGCCTGTATCGTCGGATTATTATCTGTAAATACAGCAGACTGACTTTTAGTTTCAATCTGAATTTTCTGAATTTCGTCGAGAATTCTCTGATAACGAGGGTTTTCGCTGAGTATGGAATTGCCAACCCGCTCTCCTGGCTGTTGCGCCAACTCTTTTTGTAACTCTTGATACTGAGCTAGCATTTGCTCGTACTGCACCCGATTCTCTAATTGCTGTTGGGTAAAACTGGAAATTTGAGCGGATACTTGTTGAGATTGTTGTGCAGGTTCAATTAAATTATTTACACTTCTGAGAGTTCGTAGTTTATTTTGTAGCTCTTCAACTCGCTGTCTTAACCCACCGTTGGTGATTCGCCCTTGAACAAAGTTAATCGCCTGATCGATATCTTGCTGACGTTCTTTCAAGCTATAGTTTAGATAAGCATCAGCAATTTCTTTTAAAACATCGCTAACTAGCTGCTGATCTCCAGCGACATATCCTACTGTTAAAATATCTTTCTGTTTCGATCCAATAACCAAACCCTTAATAAATGATTCGTATTCCAGATTTGGATATTTGCTCTGAAGATTTTCTACAACTGGATTTAATATTAACGGGCTTTTTAAAACTTGAATCGTTGTGGCAACATCTTTTTCTGTCTCCGGAGGTGCTATGGCATCTCTAGAACCCAAAGTTTGAGGAAGGTTGGCGATAGCTTTACCTTCTCCGGTGACTGGTTGAGTTAAAATATCAAATTGACCTTGATATATCGGAGGTTCTGACTCTGCTTTCAATACCGCAGCAGTTGCGACTACCCCGGTGACACCAACAATTAATAACGCTCTACGTCGTAAAGCTGCTCCTACTTGTCCTAAATTCAATCCACCTTCTTCAACATCATTTAAAGGGGTACCTGCTTGAGAAAAGAGGTAAGGATTTTTATCTGACTTCAGCATAGTCATAGTAAATTTTAATTGCTTGTATTACTTACGTAATTTTTCGCTTTCATTCCCGAAAGGCTCTATTTAGGTTGGTTTTCCGTTTGACCTTTACAATATCGATGCACCATGTACTTCTAAAAAAGTTAACAAAACCTACACTCCAGACTATCTCCAAACTTTCCTCAAAGGTTGTTAAAAACCTATCTCACAGATACACTAGCCTGTTTGAAGTATTGAAGATGCCAAACTACAACTGGCGATGCACTATATATACAGTAACATTACGTAGCCGACGTTTGTTGATTCATTTACATCTATAATAAATTATAGTTAAATTTATAGTTAAATTTTGATTAGTTTTTGAAAATTTTCAGATTCAGTTTTGACTACAGTAAGATAAATTAATTAATTTATTTATTAATTTATTTATGCAAATTCACAACTTCAGACCCTTTATTACTGATAAATACGGTAATTTAACCGAAATTTAGCTCACTGTATTATTACTCATATCACAGAAATTTTTCCGGACAAAATGCGGGGTCAATAAATTTACATACATCACTTTTACCCCAATCGTTCCTCTAACAGATGTTTAAACTATAACATTTACCTCCCAATTGCTCATTGAACTAAGAACTGAGTAATTGATTAATGCTTACTATAGACGTAAATGACAGGACAGCGCGATCGCCTTAATAATTAGTATTGATTATTGCTCTAAATCTTTTATGTAACAACGTGATGCTTTACATATATTACAAAGATTGTTTAAAGAATATATGTAGAAAATATATAGCAATCCTAAATCATATATGAGAATTTAGATCCCCGACTTCTTCAAGAAGTCGGGGATCTGAACACCGTACATTATCCTAATTTCGATATTTAGTATCAGCTTGGGGTATCCACAAGCAATCAAGCCGTCATAATATTAACGAATCAAAATTGATAAACAAAAACCTTTCTAATCTTAGAAAGGTCATTACCTGCAAAATATTTTCAACTTAGTAAACTGGGGCGCTAGGATTCGAACCTAGGAATGGCGAGACCAAAACCCGCTGCCTTACCGCTTGGCGACGCCCCATTAGCTTTACTTTAGTGAGTATAACAATAGGTTCGGATAGTGTCAAGTAGTTTCGGTCTTGAATTTCCCCAAAAAACCATGTTAATCCGGTTTTGTTATGGGTAACTGAAAAATGGGATCGCTTAGTGCAAGCTCGTTGCGTTCGCGAACTTTATTTCTTAAAGACTAATTAATCTTGCTATTATATTGGGATTGCTTTTACCTATTTCCAGGTTAAAAGAAATCTACAAACATAGTTTCTTTAAGAGACTGCCAATTAGTGGTTTTAATTATTTTATGTCTTCTAGTAAGTCAGGCATCAACTCCAGCGTATTTTTTTTGTCTTTAACGGATTTAATTTTCAAAAAACTACGGTTGAAAAAAAATAAAATCCATGATTTTACTGGATGTGTTCCTGGAAGTGACTACGTATTTGAGATTGCAGAAGACCCAATGAAAGCTTATATGACAGCACAAAGTAAAGGTGTCAGATGTGGCGATTATATCATATTACAAATTGGTTCCGCATCTTGTCGATATCAAGTAGAGCAAATTGATTACTATTCAAACCCATCAGATATGTGGATGGGTTTACTTAAAAAAGTCAGAGATGATTGATTGATTTGACATCGAAATCGTTCAAATCATCCAAATATTCTTTGTATATCAAGTTAATTGACACTTAAACTACTTATTAAAAAGTAGTTAGATTGCTTGTATAAGATAACTTATATATTGCACAGAGCCGTATAATTAGCTAAATAATCAAAAATATCAATAAAAATATAAATAACGTAAAGCTGTAATATTTTTAGTCCATTTTAATAGACTTCTGCTATCAGACTGGGATTTGCAGTCCCAGACGGGTAAAAACGCAGTCAAACAATTAGTAAAACTTATAGAAAATGACGTTGCCAAAAGCAATCGTGTAATATCATATACCTAAAAAACTCTTCGTTGTAAGCTAACTTAGGTATTTGTAAGCAATAAATTATTTCATTTTTTATAGTATTTGCGTACTAAAAAATATTCGATTGAGAGAGTAATCTCTTCTCGCTGTTATGATTACCGAAAAAAAACCGCAGAGACAAGGCAGTGCGTTGCGGAGGCTCCCTCCGTTGTAGCAACTGCCGCGCAGAGAACACAGAGGAAAGAGATAAGGAGAGATGGGTAATTTTAGATCGGGATAGGAGTAATCGGAGACAGAGCGTCCAAATACTAGTTCCTTCCGGTTGAGAAGTCGGGTTTTTAGCATAAGTATTTGTAACACCCTGACAAATTTTGATCAAAACCTGACTTCTGTGGTCACTATCATATTTATGTATCAATAAAAACTATTTGAATTATGCAAGCAGGCTTAAAAGAAAAATTACAAAGTACGCAGCGTCTATTGCCTGCTTTGCGATTAGTGTGGCAAAGTAGCCCTCGTTGGACAATCGCCCGTGTAATCATCCTTGTTGTTCAAGGTGTATTGCCAGTAATCTCAATTTATCTCGCCAAACTAATTATAGATACAGTCGCTGCCAGCCTCACCGCTGACGATAAAGCCGCAGCTTTTAATAATGTGATATTTTTTGTTGTTCTAGCAGCAGCAGCGACATTATTAACTAACCTGGCTACCTCCCTCGCCCAATTAGTTACTAGCGCTCATTCCCAACGAGTAACTGATTATATGCAGGGAATAATCCAAGCTAAATCAATCGCAGCCGATTTAGAGTACTACGAAAATCCACTGTATTATGATGTATTGCAAAGAGCGCAACAAGAAGCACCTTACCGACCTCCCCAAATCCTCAATCGTTTGGCAGATGCTGGACAAAATGCAATTTCTTTGGTAGGGATGATTACTTTGTTACTGTCGCTGCACTGGGGAATACCCGGTGTTCTGTTTATTGTTTCCCTTCCGGCGATGTTAGTACGGGTGAAATATTCTCGGATTTTGTATAAATGGCAGCGGAAAGTTACACCAATGGAGCGTCAAGCAGGATACATCGGCTATATGCTGACAGTAGACCAATTTGCCAAAGAAATTCGGCTATTTAACTTAGGTAATCACTTCAGTCAGTGGTATCTTCGCATCCGCCGACAGATATATAAAGAAAGTCTGGCGATTTTAACCGGACGTTCTTTAGCTAACTTTACTGTAGAGGCGATCGCCGGTATTCTGATATTTATAATTTATTCCTATATCATCTACCAAACTATCAATGGTGTGCTGCAATTAGGGGATTTAGTGCTGTACTATCAAGCCTTACAGCGGGGACAGGGTAATATTAAAGGCTTATTGAACAGCTTATCTGCACTTTATGAAGATAACTTGTTTCTGGCAAATCTTTACGAATTCCTTGACATTGAGCCCAAGTTAATTGACCCACCAAACCCCAAACCAATTCCTCATCCGTTCAAAACTGGGATTGAATTTGAAAATGTCGGTTTTCAATACTCTACCACTACCCGCAAAGCGCTGAGAAATATTAACCTGACAATTAAACCGGGGGAAGTAGTAGCCTTAGTGGGGGAAAATGGTTCTGGTAAAACTACTTTAATTAAACTTTTATGTAGACTGTACGACCCCACATCAGGCAGAATCACCATTGATGGTATCGATCTAAGTCAATTTAAAACAGAAGAATTACGCCGTCAAATCAGCGTGATTTTTCAAGATTATGCCAAATATCATTTTACCGCCCAAGAAAATATCTGGTTGGGAAACATCGACTTACCACCGCACAGCGACAGTATCATTGAAGCAGCCCGTCGTTCTGGAGCCGATGACGTAATTACGAAATTACCCAAAGGTTACGATACTATTTTGGGTAAATTATTTGACAAAGGCGAAGAACTAAGTATCGGTCAGTGGCAGAAAGTTGCTTTAGCGCGGGCATTTTTGCGAGATTCCCAGCTAATTGTTTTGGATGAACCCACCAGCGCAATGGACCCCAAAGCCGAGTATGAGGTATTTGAAAAGTTTCGTCAATTAATTAAAAATCAATCCGCCATTTTGATCAGTCATCGTTTATCTACCGTAAGAATGGCTGACCGGATATACGTAATGGATAATGGAACAATCGTCGAAAGTGGAACCCACAACGAACTGATGGAATTAAAGGGTACTTATGCTCATTTATTTGAGATTCAAGCGAGTCAGTATATTTGACATTCTCCCCGACGTAAACGTGCGGGGATTCCAGGAATCACTTCTTGGAATTCCTCTTTCCACGACTCGACTTACTTGAAGGAGTTTCCCCACTCAAACAGAGGTCGATGTCTCCAGAGGCGTTAGTTCCGACGTCACCCGCCGTACTTAGACCTTTTTCTAATATGTTGCGTGCTGCATTCCAGTCCCGGTCTTGAGTATGTCCGCAATAAGGACAAATGTTAGGAGAGGGGTTAAGAGGGCGGGGTGAGGTAAAATTTGTATTGCACCCAAGTGAAAACCGCTATATGTAGATGCCTTGAGTTTGTGAGAAGTCGGGTTTTTATTTTATAAATTCATCAACTTTATAAAGACGCAATAACGTAATTTTAAAGAGTAAATAAAGTGTAAAATAAAACATAGTACTACCACCACACTAGGGATTATATTTAATACAGCAAAACAAACGACACCAACCAACTAGCTTTTTTCAGTTAGAGAAAATGAGTTATCCACAACCCGACCAACAGGAAATTGCAGAATCATCATTAGTAGTAGCGGCTCCAGACCAAATCTCTTCGGACTTGGGCGGCGAAGCAGTCATTTTGAATATGAAAACCGGAGTTTATCACGGTTTGAATGAAGTAGGGGCGCGAGTTTGGGATTTGATCGAGCAGCCAAAAGCTGTAAAAGAAATCAAACAGACACTTTTGGAAGAGTACGAAGTTGAGGCAGATGCTTGTACAAACGACCTGTTCTCACTACTGAATAATTTAAAAACCGCAGGGTTAATTCAAGTAATAAATGAAACTGCTGCGTAAACTTGGGAATCTGAGAAAAGTTGATTTTTACTTTCTATTTGTTACTTACTCTTTACTAGGAGCAGTTAGGTTAGGGTTGTGGTTACTAGAGTTTCGCATCTTATTAAAAATAGTAAATAAACTCAGTAAGATAAAACTGCCACTTCCGAATACAACCCTGGGTAAAATTATTTGGGGAGTCAATGTTGCAACCCGCTATATGCCGGGTGGTGCAAAATGTCTAGCGCGGGCTTTAACCACACAAATATTAATGAGTCATAGTGGTTTTTCTCCCGAATTGTGCATCGGGGTTGCGAAAGCAGAGTCAGGATTAGAAGCCCACGCTTGGATTAAATATCAGGGATATGTTGTCATCGGTTATCTACCGGATCTACCACGCTACATTCAACTACCATCCCTCGAAGGAATTAAATTATGAGCGGCATCGTAGGTATTCATTACCTTGACGGTCGTCCTGTAGACCGCGAAAACTTAACAAAAATGGTTGATATATTGGCGCATCGCGGACCTGATGGTGCAGATACCTGGGTTGATGGGTGCGTCGGTTTGGGACATCGGATGTTATGGACTACTCCTGAGTCTCTGTTTGAAAAGCTGCCTTATTGTAATCAAAGGGGTGACTTAGTAATTACAGCCGATGCTCGCATAGATAATCGTGACGAATTGATAGCTGCTTTACAGATAAATAATCGTCCTGCTGATAAGATTGCAGATAGCGAACTGATATTGGCAGCTTACGAGAAATGGGGTGAAGATTGCCCGGAGCATTTACTAGGTGATTTTGCATTTGCGATTTGGGATGAGCGTAGGCAGATATTATTTTGCGCTCGTGATCATTTTGGGGTGAAGCCTTTTTATTATTACTCTTCTAATAATACTTTCGTTTTTGGTAGTGAGATTAAGGCAATTTTATGTTTACCACAAATACCTCGTTGTTTAAATGAGGCAAGGATTGCAGATTTTCTGTATCCGGTGATGGAAAATAAATCCATAACTTCTTACAAAGATATTTTTCGTCTTCCTCCCGGACACAGTTTAATAGTAAGTAAGCAAAATAGTATACGCTTACATTCTTACTGGTCTCTTGAAATCGGAGAAGAATTACGACTGAACTCTGACGAAGAATATGCGGAGGCTTTTCGAGACATATTTACTCAAGCAGTACGTTGTCGGGTGCGGAGTGCTTTTCCAGTAAGCTCTCACTTGAGTGGTGGACTGGACTCTTCCGCAGTTAGTTGCGTAGCGCGGGACATTCTGCGCGAACAAGGCTCGCATCTGCATACTTTCTCGAATATTTTCGATGATGTTCCTGAATGTGACGAGCGTTCTTACATTTATCCTGTTCTTAAGCAGGGTGGTTTTATCCCCCACTATGTATCTG
The DNA here is from genome assembly GCA_012033205.1 of Richelia sp. SL_2_1. Classification (GTDB taxonomy): domain Bacteria; phylum Cyanobacteriota; class Cyanobacteriia; order Cyanobacteriales; family Nostocaceae; genus Rivularia. Next base: position 12,780 of record JAAUSO010000065.1, read on the forward strand.
CTGATAAATTGGGTCCTTTATCTGAGTGGCAGCACTTTTTTCAATATATAGACGAAGCCTTTATTGGTCCGAGTCATTTTCTGCTTTGGGGACTTAACCGTGCAACTCAACAAGCAGGTATGCGAATTTCTCTAGATGGTTTTGACGGAGACACGACTGTATCCCACGGTTCTGCATATTTCGCGGAGTTAGCGCGTCAGGGAAATTGGACTACTTTTATTGAAGAAGGCAAAGCAGTCTCCAAACATTTTGATACCTCACTTTCAGCAATTTTTCGTGAATATGGTATTAGCTATTTAGAAGAACTCGCAAAGCATGGGAAATGGTTGGATTTTGCAAAAGTAGTTCATCAGATTAGTCAACATTTCCAAGTTTTCCCTAAGAAGTTGTTTGTCTCTCATGGGCTTAAACCTCTATTACCAGAATCATTATTACAGTTTCACAAATGGCTGCGTGGAGAAAAATCTCAATTTAGAAATACTTCCTTAATTAACTCTAACTTTGCTCAAAAAAATCATCTAAATCGGCGAATTCAAGCTGAAAAAATACCAGCATCAGTTAGGGAAGACCAATGGCTTAGCCTTACCTGCGCTTTATTTACTCATACCCTGGAACTAGTAGACCAATCCTCCGCAGCATTTTCTATTGAGTCGCGTCATCCTTTCATGGATAAACGATTAATTGAATTTTGCTTGAGCGTACCACCCGAACAAAAGCTTCATCAAGGATGGTCTCGCATGATTATGCGTAGAGCAATGAATGGTATTCTTCCCCAAGAAATACAGTGGCGTGGCGGTAAAACCTCTATGAGTCCTAATTTTCGGCGCGGACTATTGCATTTAGACCGAAAAATTTTGGATGAGGTCGTTATTAATAACCCTACCGACATCCAAGAAATCGTGGCTTTAGAATCTCTGCATAAGTCCTATCGCGAATTTATATCTGACAAACAGATGGCAGAGGATCACTTAATGCCTGTTTGGAAAAGTGTAACCTTAGCTTTATGGCTGCGTCAAACAGAGATCAAACCATAAGTCGGACTAGGAGTATCGCTTTAAAAAGCTGCTCCTACCTAGACTTAATTGGTTGAGGCTCTATGAAGTGTCACGTAATTAAGTCAACCAAACTGTAAATTAAACAACTAACAACAAGGTCACAAACATGAAAAAAGCTTACAACAGCCCTAACTTGACCGCTTACGGAAATATCGAAAGCATTACTCAAGCTTTTGGTAATGGTAGTGCTGATGATACAGTTGAAATAAATGGTAAAACTTTCAAGGGTTCCGATTTCGGTTTAAGTGGCTCCATAGATGGTATTATTGTACCTAACCCATAAATCAGTATAATCAGTTACATTTGTTTCATAAGGCTTTAAGGTGGGATATCAATCAATTATGCTATTGACACCCACCTCAAGCCTAGAACCAATACCAATGGTAGACTCGACCAATTTGGTTAGCCTTACCAATAAATAACTGACAAAGTTATTTTGAGCATCAGGGAAGCGCTTCCTGATGTCTCAATTTCTATTGAAACATCAAAATTTGTTAAAAACAGGACAAGAATCCTACAAAATTTATGTTTGTAAGTAAATACTAATACAAAAAAATGTACGTTTATACAGCTTACAATTTAGGAATCCATTCCGAACTATTCTTACCCGAACTTATCCCTACACAAAGAAAAGCAGATGTAGTTTTGCGCTTGGATAATCTCAATAATATCCAAGAGAAAAAAAGCAATCGTGGTGATTATTTTCGGGGTAGTGTCGAAGGATTAGCTTCTTTTTTAGTTCGAGGTGGGCATGAGATTGTAATCTCACCGGAACTAGGAATAGATGAAGAAGTACTACGTCCTTTGATTTTAGGACCTATAATGTCTATAATTCTACGCCAAAGAGGATTATTAGTACTTCATGCTAGCGCAGTCAATATTAACAACCGAGCTGTGGCGTTTATGGGACATTCCGGTTGGGGTAAATCAACTTTAGTAACAGCTTTTCATCGCAAAGGTTATGAAGTTCTAACCGATGATGTTTTACCCATCCAAGTCGGTACACATAGTTCATTAGTTTTTCCTAGCTATCCCCAATTCAAGCTTTTACCCGATGCTGCAACTTCCTTGGGGCAAAATACTGAAAGTTTATCTCCCATTTTCAAGGATGCGCCAAAGCTTGCCTATCAAGTAACGAGTGGTTTTGGACAAACTCCTTTACCACTCCAGCGAATTTATGTACTGGCTAAGGGAACTCAGCATGAGATTACTAGTCTACAACCACAACAAGGGTTTGTAGAATTAATACGCCACAGCCGTGCCATGACTTTAATCAATGCTCCAGAGTTTGTTGCCGCTCATATGCGTTTATGTGGCGAACTCATTAGTAATGTCAGCTTGTGTCGCTTTACTCGCAAACCTTCTTTAACAGACTTACCTAAGCTTATTGATTTGGTAGAGGAAGATTTGGCACAAATACAATAAATTGCATAAAAATTAGAGTATTTTATTAAGAGCGAATGGCAATTCTTGCATTTACTGCGCTCTTCAAAGGTATTGCCATTATATTTTTTCCAAGTCAAAGTCATTTTATTACAATATGCTTTCTTTGTATCTACTGACAGTTGATTTACAGTAGACTTATTTATTTAATTCATATGAAAACACTATAAAGAGTGCCGAACAAAACTTTCTTTGATGAAATTTAATTTGACATAACTTTCACATTAAATACTAAAAACTCCTCAAACCAACAATTAAACTTATGAAAACCTTATCTAAACTTGATACTAAAAACCAGATAATCAATACTCGTCCTGAAATAGAATTACTTCTATCTTGCCTCAATCCTGATATCAATGATGCCATAACAGAACGCATCAAAACTTTAGTTAAACAAAATATTGATTGGCAATACTTAACTCAAATAGCAGATACACACGGGGTACTATCCCTAATGTATTCTCGCTTCAATAGTATTTGTCCAGAAGCCATACCCGAACCAATCTTAAATCAATGGCGCAAAAATTTTCAAGCTGTTGCCCAACGCAACTTATTTTTAACTGGCGAACTTGTTAATCTTCTCAAATTATTAAAACAACAAAATATCGTAGCCCTACCTTATAAAGGTCCAATTTTAGCTACTTTAATCTATAAAAATGTAGCTTTGCGACGCTTCGGTGATTTAGATATTATTGTGCAACAAAAAGATATTTTTGCAGTACGGGAACTATTAATAGCTCAAGGATATCAACCAAAAATAGAAATGACTGACGCGGAGTTAGTTAAATATCTAAATTCTAAAACCGAACATACCTATGATTTTATTCATAACGATAAAAATGTTTTTCTAGAAATTCACTGGCGAATTGCACCGAAGTATATTACTCCTATCACTGCAAACCATTTGTGGGAAGATTTAGAACCTTTTTCACTCGCTGGTACAACTATAAATAATCTACCTTTAGAATGTTGGCTACCAATCCTTTGTGTGCATGGTTCTAGACACGTATGGGAACGGCTATCATGGCTGTGCGATATTGCAACACTAATTAATAAAAACCCAAATATAAATTGGCAAAAAGTAGTCCAACAAGCTGATATTTGGGGTGTCAGCGGATGCTATTCTTGGGATTGTTCATGTCTCATGAATTATTTGGAGTTGAACTACCACCGACAATTTGGCAGCAAATAAAGAAGGTTGAACCTATATTAAAAAGTATCGTTCCTCAAGTATATCAGCAACTTTTTGCTACTGTTAGAACTTCCGATAAATTTATGGGAAGAACTTTTTATCATATTCAGGTAAGAGAACGTTTAAACCATAAAATTCTTTATATTCAATCCTTTATTTACTGGTTGGTAAAGGGGAAAAAGGAGTTGGTTGGGAAGTAGAAACACCGGGTTATTAGAATATGAACTATATTTATTTACATTTTGGATTAAACATGAAACCCATGTAGAGACGTAGCACTGCTACGTCTCAAATCGCCTGAAATCATTATTTTATCCACATCATTCAGCAATATTTTTCAAACCCGCTGCCACGGCGGGTTTAGTTTGTGTAGCCAAGGCAGCGCGGTCTTGGGGGTCTCCCCCATGAGCGACTGCCGTGCGACTTCTAGTCGCCAGGTAAAGTCTTAAATTAAACTTTTCAAACATCCTCAATTTTTGATTTTTATTTCTTTTTACCTATCAGTTCATGTCATAAATTCTGACGAATTCATTTATTGCCGCAACTATGTAGAGATGGGTTAGCGTTCACGCGAAAGCCTGCGGCGAGCGCGTACCCGGAGGGCATTATATCCCATCTTATATTATTTTAAAAGGAATGCTTTTGTAAAGCATTGGAAATTTTGATTTCCTGCCATCTGAGACCAATCAAACCGGCTACAGAAAGCATATATCCTGGTTCTTCCATCTGAGTGAAAATTAAACCAAAAATTAACACACTGAGCATCATAAACTTGGAAAAATCATCCAAGCACAGCTTACGCCATACAATAGAGCAAAGATATAGGTAAGCCCCCAGTCCTAAGAATCCAAAATCTCCCCAAATCCCTGCCCAACCCCAAAAAGGAGAGAAAAAGCTGGAGTCTAACCAATACCCACGCACTGTTTGCCAAACAGCTTCAGTGGCAGGATGAATAGTTGCTCCCAAAGGTCCTAGTAAATTCCAATAATCTTTTAACATCCACCCTCCTAATCGTCCGGTAGTATGACCAGGACCAAGACCTAATAACCAATTTAAAGGTGATTGATAATAGGAAGAGAAAATTCTTAAAGGTCCAAATTTAAGTATAGTAGCTGCACCATCCGGACCGTATAATTCGGGTCTAATCCAAGTTCTGAAAGCCATAAAAGCTTCTAAATTTTGTATGCACCACCAAAATCCATAACTAATCAAAATAGCAGCTATTAAATATTGTAGAGCAGTTTTAATATCTTTTAATTTAGTTAAGATTAATAGTAACCATGCTGCCAAGAAGACCACAACGACCTGCTTTGCATCTGCAAATAACAATTGAAGAAAAGCAGCAAAAAAAACAGCACCTCGTATCCAAAATGGAACAGTTTTTGCACTAACAAAGTAATAAAGAGCAAAGTATATTGAAACAGAAGCGCCGACAACATGACCAGACCCTGAAAGGTAGAAAACGCCTTGCACATTATCTTCAGCAGTCATACTGGTTACTCGCAAAATGCGCGCAGCTATTAGAAAATGTTGAGTTAAAGCTAAAAGTAGGTGTACTGAAGCAAAACCTAAAATCCATGCTCTAAATCGTTTGAGACTTTTAAGAGACATGGGGATAGAAATTATTGCCAGCACAAGTATAAAAGGTTCGGCAAGCAACATCAATGCTACAAATACATTAATTAACCCAGCTTTATTTAGAAGGGCGCTGGCAGTCATTACACCTAGTAGAAAGAAAATTCCAGTAATCAGGGATTTTGCTGTTAAGATTTGATTTCTATCCCTAACACGAGTTTTGACTATAACTATACCGCAAGCAATTGGAACTATGACAAAGTGAACAAAATTAATTGGTGGGGGTGCGCCTAAACTATCAAGAATCCGGGGAAAAAAAGCAGTAGCAAATGATATTAATACAAGAGTTGAATTTTTGATAAATGCTTTTTTTTGCTTGTAAAGCTCTATTTCAGTGTTCACATATCCCGCTTTTTCTGGCATTAATTCAGTCATATCATAACCTATCTTTAGAAATTGAGACCTGTTGATAAATCTCCATTAATTGTTGGTAATTCTGATCTGCGGTATACTTGGCTTCAAATTCAAGCCTTGCTTCCTGACGCATTTGGGCTAATTTCTCTGGATTTGCTAAAACCCACTTGACTTTATCTGCTAAATCTGCTGCATCCCCAGGACGAAAATGCAGCCCGGTTCTACCCGAATCTACTAATTCTGCGATCGCGCCAATATTAGCAGCAATCACAGGAGTTCCTTTAGCAAAAGCTTCAATTGCTACTCTACCAAAGGTTTCATACCATTTTGAAGGAAAAACTAAAAACTTAGCCTCTCCCATCAATTCATGCACTTGTGCCATTGGTTTGCGTCCAAGCCATTCTACTAATGGAAGTCTTTTTGTGGCTGCTACCACTTGGTCAGCTAAAGGACCATCTCCCACTATTTTCAGGGGAATTTGGTTATCCAAATGTTCCCAAGCGGCTAATAGTGTATCCAAGCCTTTTTCTACAGAAAGTCTGCCCACGAACAGTGCATAACCACCACTTCCATTTCCAACTTCTGGCTCCGGACGAACAAAATTTGGTTTAACTACAATTTTCTCTGCTGGAATACCACCAGCAATAAATTTTTGGCGAGCAAATTCAGTCAGAGTAATATATAAATCTACCATTTCGTCCAAGTTTTCATCGTGCGATGCACCCCCAACATCGTCGCTACTCCAGCGCTAGCAACTTTGTTTTCCCGATAACAACCATGGATTACTCCGGGATAAGGAATAATCTGTCCTAAGCAGTCTTCACAAACTTTACCATCGCGGAAAAACAAAGCATTTGGACAAAGAAGCCGATAATTATGTAAAGTCTGAACTACAGGAATTCCGGCTCGTTTAGCGGCATAGTAAACTGAAGGTGATATTAAAGGGAAAAAGTTATGTACGTGAACAACATCGGGACGATATTTTTGCAACTGATGCTCAATGGTTTGATAAGCTTCCCCAGACCAAACTGTATCCGCAGCTAAACGTAATTTACCCAACTTTGCTACACGGTCATTCGAGGCTTCGTATACTTCAACTTGCTGCCCCATTTCCCGTAAAAGGCTGACTTCAGCTTCATAGCATTCGTCTTCTCCTCCTCGAATTTGGTAGCGGTTATGAATTGCTAGAATACGCATAATGCGTTACCTGATTAATAGGGCTTTAAAAATTAAATTATTCTGATTCTGTTTTGGTTGTTTGTAATTGAGCGACTGATTTGTTTGAATTAGTTAATATCGGTTCAAGCTGCTGATTTTTACCTGTGACAATTTCCTGATAAAGTTGAGACAAAGAAAGTCCTATTTGTTCCCAACTATATATTTGGGTCACTCTGTTTTTCGCAGCTTCTCCCATGGTGAATCTAAGTTGTTCTTCTTGAGCCAAGCTTCTCATGGCTTGTGCCAAATCCTCAACAGCTTGTTCGGGGGTATGAGCAGCAACTTTAAAGCCAGTTTCCGGTGTCACCTGAACTGCTGGTCCACCTAAATCAAGACATATTACCGGACGACCTGCTGCCATTGCTTCCAGACATACCCAACCGCCAGAATCATGTAAACTGGGGTGAACTAGCGCGATACATTCGCTTAATTTTTCTAAGCTTTGTTCACGAGGTAATCTACCCCAAAATTTCACCTTTTGAGCAATTCCCAATTCTTCAGCTAGGTTTTGCAAATTATCCCGTTCGACTCCATCTCCCATCAACCAGTATTCCGCATCGGGTATATTAGCTTTAGCAAAGGCACGTAGTCCTAAATGAAACCCTTTCCAGTGTAACAATCTACCCATACTGATAAATCTAACTGGGGAGCCTTGAGGCATGGGAAACTCACCAAGACGCTGAATTTCTTGTTGAGGTAAACCAGATTCGGATATTACTTCTACGTTTTTGATACCCCATTGACGGATTCTTTGGGCTGTATCTTCGGTTGTCGCTCTGACTAAAGCACTACGTCGAGCAGTTAAGCGGGTAAGTGGATCTAACTCACCCACACCGCGAGCCAATCCCCGTAATCTTTCATAGGTTTTAGCTTTGGAGCTAAAGTCTTGCCAAAAAGCTTTGGGTGCAGATTCACCACCACCTACGGAACCCCAAACAAAAGGTATAGGTAAAAGAGAAAGGAAACTGGGATTGGAATATTTAACAAAAGTGACGTGGTGAGTTAAATCAAAGCCGATTTCGCGGTGCAATTTGCGGGCAACAAAATATGCTTGAATTTGCCACAAATAGTAGTGAATCTGCATTGCTCCGGATTGTCCCCATCGCAAGCTATCCTTCCAGAAAGGTAAAGTGAAGTAAACAAAATGCAAATTAGGAACAGGGTTGCGAGCCAATTCCGCTTCGATAATGTGCTTACTTTCATCTGGTCTGGTTAATACCCAAACTTCGTGATGTTCAGCAACTGCTCGCACTACATTCCAGCCTACACCAGGTTCAGAACCTCTGCCAGGTTCGCATGAATATGCAGAAATAAGAATTTTCATAACTCAAGTACGTTTTTACAAAATAAATTATATTTTCACTGGATATTTGGAATGTCATAACTATATTAGTAATTGAGATAACTTTTGGAATTTTTATTTATTACATATAAATAAATAAAATAATCTTTATTTTGCAAATTTTTCATATATTTTAGCGATTTGTTCAGCAGTTGCTTCCCAGGTAAATAATTTTGCTCTTTCAATTCCCATTGCGATCATTTTTTGACGGTAAATAGCATCTTGATAAAGTTTTTCTACAGCATTTGCTATTTCCTGAGAATTGGTTGGCTCTACTAAAATACCAGCATTTCCTACAACTTCTGGCATTGCTGAAACATTCGAGGTAATCACTGGAGTTCCGCAAGCCATAGCTTCTAAAAGTGTGATGCCAAATCCTTCATGCAATGATGGTGCTATTAATATATCAGCAGCATTATAAATTTCAACTAAAGTTGCTTTTTCTGGCTGTCCTATATAACTAACTTCATTTTCAAGAGATTGAGTTTCTATAAATGTTTTATCATCATCTGTAAAATCAGCACCTGCCTTCCAAAACTTTATTGGTAGACCTTTATCTTTTAATATTTTTACCACTTTGAGAATAGTAGAAATATTTTTTCGTGGATGATTTGAACCGACATTAAGTAGACATAATGTTTCAGATAAAACTCGATGTTTTTGACGAAAAGATTCTGCCTGATTTTTAGGCAAAACTTGAAAAATAGACTCAACAGCGTTAGGAACTACAGAAATATGCTCTGATTCAATATTTAAAATTTTATTTGTATCCTTAGCTGTTACAGAAGAAACGGTAACAACATGATTAGCATTTCGCATTGCTTGTACAGATTTTAGCCACATCCCATTGCTAATAAATGGGATTTTTACTGAACCTTGAAGATTATCACCATAGAAACAATTTATTAGGTCATGACAGGTGACAACCACAGGTTTATCTGCTTTTTTTAACCAATTAACAATATGACCCTCACTATGGTCAATTATATGGAAAATGTCCGCTTTTTGATATTCTACTAACCGGGGAAAATTCCAGAAACGCTCGTAGTATTTTTTTATTCTAAGAAATAAAGAACTACTATGCCTATCGATAGGATGTGGTACTAGCTCAACAATTTCCCAATTTGGTCGGATTTTTTTCAGCCCAGAAATAACACCATCGGCATAAACATCCATACTGAAATTGGGCATTGTTCGCACAATTGCTACACGCATTATTACCTCCCGCTAGTAGTAATTAATAATTTATGCATTTATTCAAAAATATAAGTCATATATTCGTTAAGTACCAATTCATCTTCAAACTCCTTTTCCATTAACTTTCGGCTATTACTTTTCATCTCTTTTATAAGAGATTTATTATTAATTAATTCATTTAATTTATTAAGTAAATCTTCTTGCGAACTACAGATATAACCATTTATATTATTTCTTACTATTTCAGGTGCACCTAAAGCATTTTTTGTTGTAAGTATAGCGAGCCCAGCGCAGGCTGCTTCTCCCAGAACAGATGGATAGGCATCACATTTAGTGGGAAGTACAAAAATATCATGGTTTTTGAATATTTCTATATGCCTAGCTTGTCCATAACTTACATTATTTACAAAAGAAATTTTCGGGTGTATTACCTTTGATTTTCTTGTTAACATCGTCATCTGTAAACCAGGTTTATAGTTTTCAACAAACCAGTTAAGTAAAATATCACCTCCTTTACGATGAAAATCTCCACCAACGAAAAGAATCCGTATCTCATCTTCTTCTTGCTTAGGGCTAGGAACGAACATATTTAAATCAGACGCAAACGGCAATTTAACTTTTTTTAATTTATTTTCTGGTACATCATAGTCTTTCTTTATTTGTTCAATTACTGCATCGGTAACTCCAAAAACATATTTTTGTGAATTAAGAACCCTCTTATGGATAAAGGTTAACCAGGTAGGAGAACCTGAATGCCCCCATATAGGCGCAAAAAGCTTTCTAGTCCAATCGGTAACTATGTAGCTGTTTTCATGATGAATGGCTGGGTAAGCAAAAACAGCTGGACTTATTCCATTAAATAGAACTTTTCTTCCTTCACTGTTCGCTTGATGAACTGCTTTCTGTAATTTTCTTGAATCAATAATTCTTTTCCAAAATTTTCTTGCATAATCTAATGTAAATATTGATTTAGGATGGATATGATTTTGATTTGCCGCAAAACGATATACTTTTAAGTCTATATTTGGACAACTATCAAACATTTTGATAAAAAGTTGTTCAAAAGTAGTACTTCCTAAATCTATAGGAAATGTCACTAATAAAAGTTTTTTTATCATTTTTTTTAACCTTGTTTTTTTTGTAACTATTAATATTTATTAATAGAGAAAATAACACATTGTTATAACTTGTGCATAAAATCAGGCATTATCCTTACTATTGCTACACATATTAATAATTTCTAATCCTCCAAACATTCGCAAATCTCAATTTAAATCAGTTCTCTATATAAGCTTTTCCTGTGCTATTGTATAAGCTCCACCTTGTGGTTCAAGTAACTTTTGCCACAATTTAATTAATCGTTCGGCAATCTTTTCGTGGGTGTAATACTGATAAACTCTATTCATACCGTAGCGTCCAGCTTCTTCTCGCCAATGTGGTTCCCTAATCATTTTTTCTAAAATTGCAGCTAGTTCCCCAGCATTTTCTTCGGTAAATACTAAGTCAGCTCGTCCAATTACGTTGGGAATTTCACCAGAACTCGAACCAACCACAGGAACACCCATTGCCATTGCTTCAATTAATACATGACCAAACTGCTCTTTCCAAGTTGCAGTAGTTCGTGAGGGTAAAACCAATACATCAAATTTACTAATTTCTTCAGCGGCTTTACTGTGAGGAACTGCACCTTGCCAAGTTACAAGTTGGGCAATTTGTTGTTTTTCCGCTTCTTTTCTCAAAGCTTCTTCATCATTACCAGAACCGCAAAGTATAATCCGGAACTTTAAACCCCGTTCTTGCAGTTGACGTGCAGCAGCAAAAATTAGGTCGATACCCTTTTGATGCGCCAATCTTCCTAAGAAGCCGATTTTTAATTCATCGCCTTCCTGCTGTTGCGATCGCAAATCAGCGCTAAACAACTGGGTATCTACTCCCAACTGAGGCATAACTTCTATCGTTCCGGTATAACCCCATCCACGCAACAAATTCGCACCGTCTTGATTACCAGCAACAATCAACTTTGCCGTATCTAAAACGAATTTGCGAACCCAGTGACGTGGTAAAGGTAAACGACGCTCCTGATTTTCCCAACCAAACAGAACTAAAGGTTTACCAGTTAAGCGACTGCAAATTGCAAACTCAAGCGCACATAGCGAGAAAACTTCTAGTTCTACGTGTAGTACATCTGGCTGAAAATCTTTGATTACCTGTTGAATTTTTCCAGGTGCAAACACATAAGCGCCCCCTTTACCAGGATATGATACGGGAGCGCTATAGTATTTAATATTCTCGTAAGGTGTCTCTAATGGAAGCTCGCGATTCCACTCTGGTGCTTTCCAATTGCTCGGAGCCAGTAAACCAACTTTAGCTTGACCAGTTTTTGCGATCGCGTCAAGCTTTCCTTGATTTACTCCGACTACATAAGTGTGACTGACAAAAAGTATTCGTATTGGTGAACTGGTCATTATAAATACCTTAAATTTATTGTCCTTGCAATTTATTTTTTAAATAGTAATATAGTGCGATAAAACGAATCTTAGTTCTTTCTATTAAAGAGCTACAAATTAAATAATTATTAATTGCTTTAGTATTTTCCAAATCATTTTCAACCTCCCAATTCATACTGATCCCGAGGGCTACTAATTTATTACCAAACTTTCTCAGATGCGGAAATTCTTGCCTAACCCAGCTACCAGTAAACAATTGTTCTCTAGCTTTCATATGTAAAACATCATCTCTCAAGGTTGCCATATTGTTGCCATGTATCCTTTGAAGAGTTAAATCCTCTGCTAGAATAAAGCCTTTGCTCAGTGCTACCGCCATATACTTAATATAATAGTCAGTAGCTAGCACCTTTTTGCTTGTAGGCATAGGAAGAAATTTTTCTACTAACGAACGCTTGTAACATAGCGTTGAACATACAGGGAGAGTTGGAGGAATTTTTCCTCTTTCAAGTATATGACGATAATCACGTTCACCAGATTGATAATTAACTGTGGTAGTACGATCTAAAAGCTTATCCTTCTCATCAATTAATTGTAAACTATGAAAACACCAATCAATTTCTTGGTGTGTTTCAAAAATGCTGATAATTCTTGCAATTTTATCTGGCAAGAACATATCGTCTGAATCTAGAAAGCAGATAATATCCCCTTTACTTGCTGCAAATCCAGCATTATAAGTTGATGGTTGTCCACCATTTTCTTTTAATATAGGTATAACTGCATTACCATAACTACTAATAATTTCACCAGAAGTATCTGTAGAACCATCATCAACCACAATCACTTCAATATTTTTATAGGTTTGATTCAGCGCACTATCAATCGCTTGTTTAATAAAGCGCTCGTAATTATAGTTGCCTATAATTATGCTGACTAAAGGAGTATTGTTCAGCATAGAAGAAGATTCTAGAAAATGTGATGATTGTTTATTAATAATCATTTTTATTTATTCTAATTTTTTCAATAAAACACTATTCTCTTTGAGATTTACCACCTAGATAAAGTCTTAATTTTTCACTTGTTACTATATACCTAGCTCTAAACATCATTGAAATAAACTGAATCTTGTAATGGTAAGTAGTCAGCTTTTTATTTCTCCAAGCACGATACAGACTTGTAAAAGGAGGTTTAAAAGTGTCCAAAATATCTCTAGCAATATCAATTGATGAAGGATTTTGAGCCATCATTCTGTCAAATTTACCACCAACAAAACGGACAATGCGCGTGCGAATTTGCGAAAAAGAATGTCTAGCAGGATGAGCAATACGAGCATCGTCAGCATAAACTGCTTTGTAACCAGCAGCAGCAATTTTCTTACCGAATTGTCTATCTCCTCCTGATTTCAGCCTGCAATCGAAGCAACCAACTTGTTCAACTATATGCTTATATGCAAAAATATTTGCAGTTGCACCAAAGCCATCTTCCCGCACAAATTCTTCCTGACTAAAGCTCATTTCAATACAGTCATATAACTCAAATATATTTGGTTGTTCAGGTTTTTGGAAAAAAAGGTCTATTTTCCCTGCAACTAACCCACAATTAGGAGTATTTAAAAGATTTATTATACCTTTTTCGATCCAATTTGAATCAGGAATACAGTCTGCATCTGTAAAAGCTAAAATATCTCCTTTTGCAATTGAAATACCTTGGTTGCGAGCTACATAGGAGCCAGGTTCGCTTTCATAAGTGTACTTTGCTTGACTAAATTGACTAACTACACTTTTAATGTCTTCTTTGGAGGCATTATCAACGACAATAATTTCATACAAATCTTTAGAATAGGTTTGTTGTTCTAAAGCTTGTAAGCAAAGTTTTAGACGTTTAGAGTCGTTGTAAACTGGGATGATTACGGAGACAAAATGTTTCTGTGTATTATTCATAGAATTTTATCTAATCTTATTGATTTAATAATTAATCAGTTTGATAGTTTTTCTTTATGTTGGTGTAATTTATATGTATTTGGAATGTCTTTCAAATATAATTCTACTTTTTTCCCACTCCTTATATGCTGTATGTATACAAATAAATACATCAATATAATTTTCTGCATGATTCCTAATGAATTATTATTTAGTATGTCTGAAAATCGTTTAATAGGATATTTTAATTCGCGCAATATTTCTATAATAAATTTTATTAATGATTTGCGTTCTTTCTCTTGTTTACATAATCCTTCTGTGACTCTAATTGCTTTGTTTCGTATTTCTTTCCACTCTTTTCTTGCAGGATGTTCAACTAATACATTCTCTGCATAAACTTGTGTATATCCACATAAAAATACTCTTTGACCCCATTCTTTATCCCCTCCTGATTTCAAGTCGGAATTAAATAAGCCTACAATTTCAAAAACTTCTTTAAATGTAAAAACATTAGCTGTAGCACCAAAATTAAATTCATCAATATAATATTTTTGCCGGAGAAAATTCATACTGTCATAAACTTCAAATATACTTGGGTTTTCTGGATTTTTAAAAAAAAGTTTAACTTCTCCAGCGACTAATCCACAATTAGGTATTTGTAGTAGTTTTTCAACACCTTTTTCTATCCAATCAGCAGCAGGAATACAGTCTGAATCTGTAAAACCTAAAATCTTTCCTTTCGCTACAGAAATACCTTTGTTGCGAGCTGCATAGGAGCCGCCACGGCTTTCGTGAGTAATCCGAGCTTGATTGAATTGCTTTACTATGCTCTTAATATCTTCTTGGGAGTTATTATCGACTACAACTATTTCATACAAATCTTTGGGATATGTTTGACTGTCCAATGATTTTAAGCACGTAGCAAGTCGTTGGGAATCATTATAAACTGGTATAATGATAGATACAAAACTACGAGAATTATTAACCATATATATTGAATACTCCTTTTATAATTATCTACTTAAAGGTCAGAGAAGTTTGATAATTAGGTGTGAAGACAAAATTCATCGATAATACCGTAATATTTAGGGATGAAAAAGGTCACTCTATAGACAGTTAGAGGCAGAGAAAGAGGATTTAAACAAGTTTATATAGTTACTATTTTCTCTAGCCTCCAATATTTATTTATTTTTACCTACTTCTAATAAATTTTGAACCTCACTCCACATTTGCTTACTTAAAGCTTTTTGGTGTCTACCTCCTTCTTGTACGGCTTGAATTATTTTTCCTCTCGTAGGCTCCTGAATCATCAAATCTAGTTTACTAAGATTTTGATTAATATCATCTGCAACATCGATAAGTAAATCTGTACAATTATAATTTTTGAAAAGCATTTGATATTTGTGACTCCATCCTGTTCCTAAACAAGGTGTTCCTTGGGAAAGAGAACTAATTAAACCATGAAAACGTGAACCTATGACTAAGTAACACTTACCTAAAATACCTTTTAAGTAAAGTGGATTATCTTCTTTAATTACAGAAACTGGTTTACTTACTTGAGCTTGTAAATGCATTCCTAGTTCATAATCATTAGACTCATGAATGAGTATAAATGGTTCAAATCCTTTAGCTAATAAATGCTCAAGACTTGAAACTAAAAAAGAAATATATGTATCACTAACTTGGCTTGAAGTTTTATCAAGCATTCGTTGATTAGGAATTATACAAGGTTTTCCACTCAAATTGTTTATGTATTCTGGTTCTATTCCTTGCAATAAATTTGTAAAATCTGGCGCAATTTTTACGTTATTAATGGGAACAGACAAATTGTTTATATACTCATAAGAAATTTCATCTCTTGCAAATACTATATCGGAATTATTGAGTATTTCAATGAATGCCGATTTTATTCTCCCATTTGTAAAAGGCCCAAATGCTTGAGGCAACAAAATAATTTTTTTACCTTGTTTTTTCCATCTAATACATCGTTTTGCCATCGTTTCAGTTTTGGCATGACCCCATTGATCGCTGAAGGCAAAGCCAGAAGCATCTAATATAATGTCAACTTCTGATTCTAAAGTAATATCATAATATTTACGAATAGGCTTAGGAAATAGACCGGCAATAAAATTTATAAATGGAGCTTTTTTGTGTCTTATTGAAGTTCTAGGAGCAATCCATGTAAGATGATTTATCCCAACTTCTTTTCTTTGTTTAAAGCTACCAATTTCTAGATTAGCGCAAAGAATATTATTTTGATTCCATTGTTGTATTTGCTGTTTAGCAGCATACAACATTAATTCTGCGCCTTTATTGTAAAAATTAACTCCGTATATAGCGAATTTCATGACTAGTTATACCTTCTAATTTGTTCTATAGGTTTCTTTTGAGAATATGCAACCATGCCATCTGGGTCGGGATAACCGACGGAAATCAACATAATTACACGTTCATGTGGCTCTAAATTAATTAATGATTCCATCTGACTTTCTTTCTCTTCAATCTCTGGTCAATTAATAGGACATGAACTTAGTCCTAAACTTTCAAAAGCGTACATTAACGACATAGAAGCAAGTGAAGCATCGATATAGATGATATGGCGATCGCGTTCGCTAAAGTAAGCCCTTAATTTACCAACAACAACGATAATTGCCGGAAAGTTATGATTGAAACCTTTAGTACCCATAGGTATCGAGGCAACTTTTTGAACGAGTTCTGGCTCGTCGAAAATACGAAATTCAAAAGGCTGACGATTGCAGGCGCTAGGGGAAAGAGCAGCAGCTTTAATCGCGTTATCGATCAAATCTCTTGGCACTGGCTTTTGTAAATACCAGCGTACAGACCGACGACGATAAGACAAAGCAAGAAACTGTTCATAATCTACAGTAAGTGAACTAGCAAGGTCTCGTTTATAAGGAACACATTGGTTGTTGCTAGCAAGAGGCGCTAGTTCAAAGAATATTTTTCTTGCTTTATCAATGATAGGTTCAGAACCGACAATGCTGAAATACTGCTTGAGAACATCATATGCCCATTGTAATTCGCTATTAGTTGTAACTTCATTCTGATTTGCAAGCAAGGCATTCTTATAACTTTTTACTGTTTCTTCAATGTAATCTTTAGCAAAAATATCTCTTCTAGGTCTCATCAGAAGACCTTTTTCTAAACGGTGAATATTGCGTCTGAGCAAAAAATCGCTATTTTTTGCTAACTTTAATTCTTCAGCATATTTAAGTTTCCCATAGACAACACTATAATGTTCTCTATGGAAGGCTGATGAAATAAAAGCATAATAAATTGAACTTAACAATGGAGAGTGAGCAAACCAAGGTAAAACTAGTTCTGGAAAATTCTTAACAATCCTTTTAAAATTGTTAATGCCAATTTTTGAAATTATAGGTTTAGCTACATCTTTGGCAAGGTCAATATATTTTTTTGGACTGGTTTGAACTTTCATTGCTTACTTTATAATTTTCAATACAATTAGTAGATTAAGCTAACTTATAATAACTCTTAATTTTCTGTTTTTTTATTTTTCTAATTAAGTTTTATTTAAG
Organism: Richelia sp. SL_2_1; assembly: GCA_012033205.1. Classification (GTDB taxonomy): domain Bacteria; phylum Cyanobacteriota; class Cyanobacteriia; order Cyanobacteriales; family Nostocaceae; genus Rivularia. The sequence continues at coordinate 30,136 of JAAUSO010000065.1, forward strand.
CTGAATTTTGGTAAAATTGAACCAAATAAGTCTGTTGAGCGTTTGAAAAGCTTAGGTGCAATCAATCGGATAGTTGATATATATACTAAGGCTCCAAATGATATACAGATAGTTAATAAGATATGTAAATTAACTATTCCACCGAGAAAGTATTTAGCTCCAAAGATGGTTGCTACCATTATTAGCGACGCAACAAGTGGAGCAGCATATTGGCTGAGATAAGTTCTGAAGTTAATGGGAATAAGCTTGTTAACTATCCATAAAGTAACAGGTGCTGTCAGGTAGGCGCGAATTACATATGCCGCAGCAACTGCGACAATTCCCCAGCGAACTGCTATGGCAAAACCGATGACATTTCCTATAGCTTGCATAGAGCTAAGTCCTAAGCCTAACCCAGGCTTGCCCAATGCCATAATCATGGGGTTGTTATAATTGAAGCCAGCATAAAGCAAACCTATGAGATTAAGAATTTGCATTACTGGGATACTTGGTTTCCACTCTTCACCGAACATCACAACTACCAACTCAGGAGCTAAGGTAGATAGCCCTAAGAATATCGGAAAAGCAATTAATGTAGTTAACCCAATGGCGCTGTAAAATGCCTGCCGTAATCGTTCCGGTTCTGACTGCAATCTTGAAAACACTGGCATTGCAGTTTTCTGAATAGTTCCAACCATCAGTTGGTTTACCATCAGCAAAATCCGGTAAGCAACCGTATAATATCCTAACGCTACAGAACCGAGAAAATATCCGATTAAAAGGTCGTCCGAGCGGCGGTTGAGAAAATTTAAAGCATTGATTCCTACTACATTGATACCGAAGCTGAATAACTCTTGAAAGTGCTTTTTGGAAAACTTAAAGCTTGGTCGCCAATCAGTAGTTGACCACAAAACTATAACCCCGGCGAAGCCGTTCGCTATCTGTTGACCCACGAGACTCCAAACACCAAAGCCTAAAAACGCCATAACAACGCCGACTAAACCACCAGCAACTGTTGCAACTAAAGTCCGTAAAGACAAGGTTTTAAAAGCGAGTTGGCGACTGAGAATTGCGCTTTGTACGCTGTTAAGAGCCGCAAACAGAAAGCTTAAAGACAACCAACGTATTATTGGTATTAATTGCGGCTCTTTAAATAGGTTAGCGATAATTCCAGCACCAGCGACACTGATTCCTAGCAGCACTAAAGCAATGCCTATGTTTGTCCAGAAAGCAGTATCTAGGTGTTCCTGCTCTACTTCTTTACGTTGGATAATAGCTTGACTAAATCCTTGATCAAGAAAAACCTCCATGAAAGCAAAGAATATGCTAGATAATGCTACTAGACCAAATGTCTTCGGTTCGAGCAAACGAGCAAGTAGTAGAAAGACAACAAATGAAATTACTCGGCTTCCCCAGTTCTCGATTGCAGACCAAATTACTCCTTTGAGTGCCTTTTCTTTTAAGCTCATTTTGTGGAAAAAATTGGTGGATTAACTTAAAAATAAAAATTACGGTTACGCTTAATTACATTACAAGTATTGCTATGTCGCAAATTTATTGATGAAATTCTAACTAAATTAGTCAGGGGAAAGTATAAAATAAAATTTTACTTTCTATTACAAAACAAACCGATCCGGATATTTTGTATTCTGCAAATTTCTTTAATTCATAATAACTTTAGAGAATCTTAGATATATACTAAAGAAATTAAATCTCCCATTAGCAAATCAATAAAAACTAAACCTAAGTAACTATTCATAACTCATGAATTAAATTGCCAAGTTCCTTTGCTATTCAACTTAATTAAGTTTCAATAAACAAGTACTTGACAATACAATTAACCATCTCTTATTTCAAATCACTTACAGAATTTGACACTGAATAATTAGTACTTATCAACTGCTTCATTGCTAACCACATAAATGGTGGAATTGTCTTTGTATATCTACCCCCAAGACGACGAGGTTCTTGCACCCATCTATACAACCATTCAAATCCAGACTCTCTGATTATACGAGGTGCCCTTTTATGAAGTCCTGCATAAACTGGGAATGCTCCACCCAAACCAATCATCACTGCTTGAATTTTATCTTTATGTTCAGTCATCCACTTTTCTTGTTTTGGACAGCCTAAAGATACAAATACGATCCCGGCACCACTTTCATTAATCTTTTTAATCAATGCTTCGTCTTCACTTTCTGTTAGTGGACGAAATGGTAGCGGTTCCATTTCAGCAATTTTTAACTCAGGATATTCTTTCTCTAACTTGCTTCTCATTCCGGAAAGAATTTGCGATTGAGAACCTACAAAATAGACACTAATATTCTGTTTTGGTGCTGATTTGCATATAGAAGCTAAAATATCCAACCCTGCAACTCTATCTTGATAAGTCGCTCCTAACTTTTTCATCATCCAAACTAAAGGCATCCCATCCGGAGTTACCATATCAGCATCTTTTAATACTCTGGCAAACTCCGGGTTCCAGTGAGCTTCCATCAGCATATGTACATTAGCTACACATACTGTCTTACTTTCACGTTCACTTGCCCACTCAAGAATAGTTTCTATTTGCTCATCTAAACGCAAAGCAGTAATCGGAAAATCTAGTACTTCCCGAGTCGGCAGAGCAACTGCCTTCACCATAGGTCACTCCTTGTGTAACAACTTAAAATAGCTAAGAGTATTCAACCAAACCACTGCACTATAAAAAGTTTTGTTTTAGCCTTATTTTACTTGCTTAAAACTCAGGGAATGGTCGTCACTTGACATAGGTGGATGCAGTGGCTTTTATTGTTATTTAGCTTCCCTGGTAGTTACTGAATTATCTTACCTTACAGTATATTAGTTTACTAGCAAAAAACAGCAATTTCAGTTGTTTTGAGTAAACTTTATATTAACTTTACAAAAATCAGAAGTTAGGTTCATAGTAGCATTACAATTACGACAAATTCTACTTATAAATACTAGTCAAAAACTTCATAAAAAGCATCATAAATCAGAAATATTGCTCGTATAAGAAGATTATTACTTGTAAAATCAATACTTTTTTAAAAAACATTACAAATATTTTAAGTAGCTATGTAAATATATTGCTCAAGTGATTAAACTACTTAGTTTTTAAATACTGGTATCAGATGTACCCTATTTATTATTAATCCCATAAAAAATCGGCAAAAAAAATGGGGGAAGATTGATTTTTCTTCCCCCTGTCTATTATTCTTGCCATTATCTTCTTTACTCTTTTCTTTTAGCCTTTTTCGTAGCATTTGCTGCTGTTTTTTGAGTTGTCGCTTTCTCGCAGCACCACCTTTACCCTTATCATTTCTCCCTTGTTTACGGGGAGACTCCCATCTTTTAAGTCGCATGATTTAATTTTCCTTTTTTTGCTCTACCTATACTAAATTTTTGTGTTTATTTTCTGAATTATAACATAACTTAAAGATATTAATCTCAGTTAATTCTTCTGATTAGATTTACTAATAACTCAATAATTTTACATCTAAAATGACAAAATAATTTTATTTCATGCCTATTTTGGTGATAATTTCCAAAATTTTAGCAATAACCATAATTATGAGTTTTGTTAGTAAAAAAATGTCATTAATTGTGCGTATCTTTACCGATTAATAATGCTCCCAGTTTATGATTATATCCTTAATGTATGTTATGGACTTTGGCTATGATAATCAGACGAAAAATCTTCAGACGGATAAAAAAGGTATACTAAAAATTATCAATTCATTTAGTATTATTGTTAACCTAATAAATTGTTGGTCAAAATGTCAGTATTCAGATTATTTTAAGTACAAATAGAATAAACATTCAAAATTTCCCATTCTCACTCCTAGTAGTAAACCACAAAGGTAGTACTAAGATAAATACATCGTCTGTTGAATATTTTCCGGAAATCAATGTATAACTTTTAAAATAATCAAATGCAGTCGAGTTAATTGCGAACGATCGCAACCCGAAAAGCTCGTTATTAGTCCTTCGTGCAAGACGTAAGCCCTATGACGCTATCGCGTCACGCTTTACTAATGGGCAGGCTGCGCCAACGCACTACTCGGTTAAGCTTAGAAAACAGGAATACGTTTAAGCTGATGTGCGACGTTCATTGTATAATGCAAAAATTTGAAAATATAGCAAATTTCAGTTGAGTCCAATACACTAAAACCTCACCCCTCCCCCTCCTCCTTCATGAAGGAGAAGGGGTTAAGAGGGGCGGGGTGAGGTAAAATTTGTATTGCACCCAAG